>SVOR01000019.1 GCA_015066295.1 Oscillospiraceae bacterium | reverse complement strand
ATAAATTTGCTACTATTTCGAAGATATGAAAACGCAGTAATACTTTGTGTCTTACAAGTTTTCATAGCAAGAAAAAGTGCAAATTTATCTGAAAAACCAATTAATCCCTAATCGCAACACCCGAATGAGCGGTTTTTGTTATATTCTTGTATTATTGCCCAGACCAAAGCTAACCGATAGTGCGCGGTCAACCATATCCATATTATTTATATCTAAAGCGCCCATTTTTTCCTTAAGACGCGTTTTGTCGATGGTCCTAACCTGTTCTAACAGTATTATGGAATCCTTCGATAAACCGCAATCCTCGGCGTTTACCTTAATATGTGTTGGTAGACTTGTCTTTTCTTGCTGACTTGTTATTGCCGCCGCTATAACGGTGGGGCTATAACGGTTGCCAACGTCGTTTTGAACAATAAGTACCGGTCGCACTCCGCCCTGCTCTGAGCCCACAACAGGACTTAAATCTGCATAGTAGATATCTCCGCGTTTAACTGTCATTTATATTTCACGCTCCGAAAATGTTTGGTACTTATATCTTTGCCAATTTTTACTTCATTTAAACAGGCAATAAATATTTTTCTTTAATACATTGTATGCGTGAAATATTTAACTGTTAATCTCTACTCCTCGTCTCTTTTTTCGCCGTTTAATATGCCCTCGAAGTTAAGCGGCTCTGCTTCATCGTCCATATTTATAAGGGCTTCGTTGTTTTTCTTCTTGGGCGATGACAGCTTTACTATATTTACAATTATTAGGGCAATTATAAGCAAAATAAGTGCTGCCGCCGAGCAGGCAATAACCTTTTCGGTAGTATCCAAATTTGTGAATTTGTCAATAATATTGCTGCCGTTTGTCTTGCCGCCTGTCTGCTTTTCGAGCGCCAAAATAAAATCGGTTGCCCTTTGTATTGTGGCTTCCTTGCGGTCGTAACGATAATAATTCTTTTCACCGGTCGGACTCTCTACAAAGAAAATCACGTAATCACTATATGCCGAGTCGGTGTACTCGTATACGCCAATCTCGTAGCCCATAACCTCGGTTACCTTGTATTTAAAGCCGTTGGGGGCGGTCGGCACATT
Organism: Oscillospiraceae bacterium; assembly: GCA_015066295.1. Lineage (GTDB taxonomy): Bacteria > Bacillota > Clostridia > Oscillospirales > Acutalibacteraceae > SIG565. The sequence goes on along the minus strand of SVOR01000019.1, from coordinate 34,316 downwards.
TTCGGGCTCTACGATAACGTAGGTGTTAGAATCGGTAACAAAGAATTTGTATTCAATATACTCGTTATCCTCACCCGTGTATATGTAATACGCGCCGACGGTATCGGCCTCGTTGGTGGCATAAACAACGGTTCTGCCGTTTTTCTTATCAACGAGTACCGGCATTTCAATGCCATTGATTATCTGCTTATCAACGCTAAAGCCCGCAGGAACGGTGATTAGCGAATAATCGTTAAGCAGTATCCACATCTCGCCATTTACCGAAATCTCATATGGATTTACCTTAGGCTCGGTGTCCTCTGACGAGGTTATCCCAGACGATGAAGCGTCGGGGTCAGGCTCACGTGTTATCTTAATGGTATATTTTTTTGTGCTGCCGTTTTGGGCAGTAACCGTAATTACACGTGTATTTGTGCCGACCTTTAATGATGAACTGCCCGAAATGGACCATTTAGCCTTTGAGTCGGAAAGTGTGGGGGTTACAACAACCTTGGTTGTGCTGTAAGGCACCTTAACGCTGTAAGAGGTTGTAGATGCACTAAATGCGGGGGATAAAGTACCTGCCGACAGCTTAATTGCCTTTAAATTAGCATCCTTGGGGAGTTTGCTTTTATCAATTATGGTAATCGATTTAGATGCCGAAATGCTCTTTCGCATAGTTTCGTTCCAGTCGACTAAAAACCCACTAAATTTGATGCTTGCAGTGCCAGCCTTTAAAACCTTAAATTTAAGGGTTATGGTAACGCCTGTGCTGCCTTTATTGTCGGGTTGTATATCAAATATAACGCGACCTGCACCGTCGGGTGTTGTTTCGCCGCCGTATGAAGTGAGTTTTAATAAAGATGAACTGTACGTAAGATAGCCGTCCTCAACCGAACCAAGACCACCCGAAACGTCGGTATAAATAATTGCCTTGACCGTTATGGTATCGCCCACGTTTGCCTGAGTTGGCGCATTAAGAGTAACCTTCGCAACCGCGGCCGATGCCGTTAAAACAAAGGTTTGGAGCAATACGCATACAATAACCAACAGTGTTATAATTTTTTTAGAAACCTTCAACATACTATTCTCCCTATTGCTCTATAAATTTTTCTTTTAAGATATGCTTCCTGATTCTCAGGCGGTCGGTTGAGTTTACCCTTCCGTCCTTATTTGTATCTCCTGCAAACAGATAAACGCCTTCCAACACTTTTTCCTTTAAAATGTGTTTTCTGATTCTCAGGCGGTCGGTAGAGTTTATCTTGCCATCGCCATTTGTATCACCCAAGATAGCAACCACGTGGGTTATATACAATTCGTTGTTGGTTTTGTAGATATAAACCTTATCGCCCGTTCCCACGTAGCCCGTAGTTTTCTCGGTATCGTCGGAACCAATAACCTTTACAATTCCGTTTATAACGCCAAGCTTGGTTTTAAAGCTTTCAACCGTTGTTTGCGGCTGAACACCCGCAATATAGGTGTCGGTCTTGTAGTCACCCGTAATCTCAGGCACCAACAAGGTTTCGCCGCTTGCCTCACGATAAATATTAACCGTATATGTGGACTTAAGACCCGACGATGATGTAACGTTAATTTTAATTTCGTTATCGCCTACCACCAAATTATAATTGCCATCACCCGTAACGGTTGAAGCCGCATTGGATTTTGTCGCCTTAACCTCGACCTTATCGGTGGAATTCGGCACTATAAGCTCATATTCGTAGGTGTAGCGGTCAAAGTTTTTAATGGCGGTATCGCCCACCGTAATTCCCTTTAAAAAGCGGTCGTTGTTAGTACCCGTTTTGGGAAGTGAGGTTTTCTCAGGCATATCTTTATAAACGGGGATATGGAAGGAAAGCGCCTCGTCATAAAAGTCTACGTACGCCTGTCCCAGCGTTGCCGCCGAGCTTTTTGTATCGGCAATATTTGTGGCATACTGGTGTGTATAAAGCTTATGCTTTGTATTTTTATAAATATTAAAGTTTTTATAGAACAGCGTATTTTGACCTATTGCAATATAGCCCTCGCCATACCACTCTGCGCCGCCCTTAATCGCCTTTTCGTGCGAGTTCCAGGGTCGTGAATATGTAGTAGCACCAGTCCCTGCGCCCTTAGCCCACCAAAGGCCGCGCTGTACCGCCGTCATATTACCCTCGGCATAGGCACCAACATTAAGGTAATTGTAATAACCTTTATAGCCCTCTACCGTACCCGATATGCTGGCGCCCGTGCCCTTTGTGCCCTGCTCTTGACGAATAATTGATGCCAAAACATAGGGGCTTACCTTAGATTTTTCGGCGGCCTCCATCAGCGCCTCGGCATAGGTTTTCTCGGCATTGTCGGGTAAATTGCCCTCCATAAAGGTGCCCTTTAAGAATTTTGAAAGGGTATCTAAATTATCGGTTTCGCTATTATAGCTTTGCGAGAAAAACATAAATATGTGTGCTGTGCTTAAAAAGTTTCTCGGGTCTAAGTGATAGGCAACAACACGGTCGTCAGGCGCATACCAGCCGCCCGTATCGAAGGAATACCACTTGCCCTCACTCCAATCATAAGCACCCTTTTCGTAGGACTTCCAAGAAATATCCGACGAATTGTGGACTACCTTATTATCTACACCCGTGTATTTTGAAAGGACGGTTGACCATTTATCTGTAATATGGTCGGCATAGAATATCCAATTAGGATAAAGGGCGTGCAGATTTCGAAGCGGCTCCTTATAACTTTCGGGAAAGCCCTGTTCGGTAAGCCAGGCCTCAAACTCGGCATCCTCTATGTATTCGCCCGTTAATTCAACTCGGCTTTTAATGGCATAACCGCTACTTGCATAATCAGTGCCGTAGCCGATTTTGTACCACACGTCGCCGTCGCCATCCTTTTCGGCGCCAAAAATCTTGACCTTTGCGCCTTTTTTAAGTGTTGCCAGCTTATTGCTTGGCTTGGTTTTATCTAATCTTCCGTCGTGTCCGCTCGAGGTAATATATCCGGGCTGCGAATAAATATTAGCCTCAGCAGCACTTATAACACCCATTACGGGATATGTAACAGCGTGAGAATTAAAACCGAATTGCACAATAAATATAGCCATACAGCAAATAAGAGCCATGGCCTTTTTAAATATGCGCTTCATATTTATTTCCCCTTTCTGTTACAAAATATATTACTATTATAAATTTTTTGACACATTATGTCAACCAATTGAGCGCTATTACCAACATTATACTAAATATCTTAAAATTAACTCGGTAATTAAAACACCGCCGCAGGAGCATAGCGCTACCGTCATAAGTCCCTTTTCAAAATATGCCACTATTAAAGCGACAATAAAGCCAACAAGTGCCGACCAAACGTTGCCCGTTGCATAAAAGACGGCAGGCACCGTCATAACGGTGAGCACCGCATAGGGCAGATAATAAAGAAACGATACGACGTATTTATTGGTGATTTTTTTCTTAATTAGTACAAGCGGCAGCATACGTATTAAATAGGTAACGCCCGCCATTGTAAGCAAATACCAAACAAAATTATTCATTATCTGCCACCTCCTTTATAGGAGCCAAGAAGGCAAAAATTACACTTGCCAAAACAGAGCAGATAATAATTATAAAGCCGTCGCCAATTGCCTTTAATTGCGGCACAAAATTGAAAACTAGGCTTAGAGCTACCGCACAAAGCACACATAAAAGGGTGGTTTTTTCCTTCTTTGCCACAGGCACAACAATGGCCGTAAACATACCGTAAATTGCAACGCCAAGTGAGGTCACCACAATTTCGGGCAAGAAGTTGCCCGCTACGGCTCCAAGCAGCGTGCCGCTGCTCCAACCAAGATAGGGCATAAGAATTAGTCCGTACATATATTTTCTGCCGACCGTCCCCTTCTGCGATGAGGCGATGGCAAACACCTCGTCAGTGTTAATGAAGGCTATCAAAAAGCGGTCTATCAGACGAACGCTTGTCCCCATTTTTTGTGAAAGCGATACCGACATAAGCGCATATCTTAAATTTATTACGAGTTGTGACACGGCAAGCTCTAAAAAGGTGCCGCCCGCCGCAATAATCGGCACACCCGCCAACTGACCTGCAGAGGTCACGTTGGTCATCGATATAAGCAGTGCGTGTAGCCACGAAAAGCCGACGCCCTGATTCATAACGAAAATTCCAAAAGCAAAGGATACCGACAAATAACCGAGGCATATCGGCATACCGTCTATAATACCCTTTTTAAAACTGTTTAATTCCTGCAATTTTTTCACCGTTTCTATTTCAAAAAACTACAAATTCCCTCATAATATATGGTATCAAAATAATGCCGCTTTGTCAACAATATCATCTGCGATATACATATAAAACCCGAAGTGACTTCTTTGCACAAAAGCGGAAAAGATGAATGCACCACAACAAGTAAAAATCCCGTCCTCTTACGAGAACGGGATTTTCGTTTGGGACCAACACTCAAAATGGAACTGGTCGAAAAACCTGATTTTCTTTAATTATTTATAACTTCTATCGGTACCGTCATAATCTGTCCAAAGATACCACCAATGTTCATTAATCTTTTCTGCTCTAACAATATTGTTTCCGTTGGTTTCTTCGTGCAAATACGATTCCGTTTCACCATAAAATTTTCCGTCCTGCGTATAAACCAATTCCCAATACTGTCCACCAAGAAAACCTTGCGCATCAATATCAAATTTAACGAAACCCTCTTCTTGATAACAACTATAAAAATAATCTCTAAAATCACCTGAATTATTTGTTTTTAAAGAATCAACAGCAATTTGTTCCATCTCAATTTGGTATTTGTTTAGAACTTTTTTGCACTCTTGTCTTGCAGAGGAATACGTTCTTGGTATGATATAATTTATAAAAGCATATAAACCAACAATTATTGCAATAACCACAACACAAATTATGCTTATAACTATAATGTTTTTCCGCTTGTTCATATAATCACCGCCTTGGGTTTATTATACAATAAAAGCGGCACAGCCGCAATACTTATTACCTCTTACCTATTACTTCTTATTTCCCAAAAATCCCGCCCGCTTTCGTGAACGGGGTTTTTGGCTCTCGTGTCCGAAAAAAACTGGTTGAAAACCTGATTTTCTTTGCATTAATAATTTAATTTTTAAAATTAACAACTTTTTTAATGATTTCTGAATTGTTATCTATATACTCAATATAAATTTCTTCTTCATTTAGAAAAATAAGTTTCTCGCAAGTTGCCATAGAAAAATTCAAATCTAATTCATTTGAAAATTCCGAACAATCAAAAAATCCTTTTATATAAAGTTTTGGCTTTTCTTCAGGTTTGAAATATGCAATATAATATTCTTTTTCCTTGGTATCAACATAATCTGCATATATCGTATATGGATTAAATTCTTCAGACCTCTTTTTGTCATAGACATTAAAATATTTTACAGAAAAAGCATTAGTGCCAAAACCTAAAAACAATCTAATGATTCCGTCGCCTTTGTCTTCAATTTGTGGCTCTGTTCCTGTTTTTATATCTTCAACCAAAACATCTTTACCGCTTGTTATTCTATATTTATATTTTTGTAAATCTTCCTCATATATTTGGTAAAAGGGTGTTTGTATAATATATTTGCTTGTATCAATATCAGTTTGTGAATTATTAATGGGTAAGTCATTTTCGCTGTTATTCTCTTGATTAGTACCACACGCAGAAAAAGATAAAATTAAAACCACAGATAAAACAAGCAAGTCTCTTAAGAAAAATCCCAATATTAAATTATATGTAAGTGCAATGGTAAAGAAAATAATTCTTGTTTTTGTGGTCTTCATTTCAAAATCTCCTTTATTTACGAAATTCATTGAAACGAAGTAGTGGCAGTACAGAGCGAAATACTCTGTACTGCCACAAACAAAGGCTATTTAACATCTTTTAAGAAAACAACAAACCCGAACGTTTCACCGATCGGTAAAAGGTTCGGGTTTGAATGCTTTGGTGCCGATGACCGGACTTGAACCGGTACGATATTGCTACCGAGGGATTTTAAGTCCCTTGTGTCTGCCTATTCCACCACATCGGCGTACCTTAATATAATAAATACTTTTAGCAGTTTTGTCAAGTGTTTTTTATCATATTAAGTGTTAATATTCCTCTAAGAAACTATGCTTTTCGCCGCTGTCAGAATCTCGGTAGCCGACAATCTGCGCTAAATTCACGTTGTGCATACTGCGAAAAACGTTATCATCCATTTCGGGATTTATAGTTTTGATATATTTGATAAGCTCTTTGGTTTCTTTACGCTTTGAGTCAAGCTCGTGTGAGACGTCCTTTGCGGTCAGCTTACAGGCGCACTGCAAAAAGTGTAAATCGTTATATTCTGCCCACGAGATAATATCCTTTTCCTTAACCTTATAAAGCGGACGGATAAGCTCCATACCCTCAAAATTAGTGCTGTGAAGCTTGGGCAGCATTGTTTTAATTTCGGATGAATACATCATACTCATTAAAAGTGTCTCAATGGCATCATCAAAATGGTGGCCGAGGGCAATTTTATTGCAACCCATTTCTTTCGCTTTAGAATAAAGGCAGCCGCGGCGCATTCTGGCGCATAAATAGCATGGCGCACCGCCCACCGACTCGGTTATATCAAAAATGTCACTCTCAAATATTGTAACCGGCACGTTCAAAATCTCGGCGTTCTTTTCAATTAGCGCCCTGTTTTCCTTATTATAGCCGGGGTCCATAACAATAAACTCAAGCGAAAAAGGCACCTCGCTGTGACGGCACAGCTCTTGCAGGCACTTTGCCATAAGCCACGAGTCCTTGCCGCCCGAAATACATACGGCAATTTTATCGTTTTCTTTAATTAGTTCATATTCCCCGACGGCACCGACAAAGTTATTCCAAATTTTTTTGCGGTAGCGTTTTATTATGCTTCGCTCAATTTCCTTAAATCTTTCCATAAAATCTCCAAAAATAAAAAGGTCGTTACATATATAATATATGCAACGACCTTTATTTGCAAGTTATTTATGCTTTTTTAACTGTAATTGCCTTAATTACAAAGAGTGTACCAATTGTCATTGCTGCCGAAATTGCAAGACAAATCCAAGCGTTGCCAATAAACGGAGCAAACAAGAAGCTTACAAACGAAATGCCTGCAACGGTTAAAGCATAAGGCAACTGTGTTGACACGTGGTTGATGTGGTTGCACTGAGCGCCTGCCGATGACATAATTGTTGTATCAGAAATCGGTGAGCAGTGGTCGCCGCAAACAGAGCCTGCAAGACAAGCCGACATACCGATGATACCAACTGTGCTGCCAACGGGGAAAATTGAAGTAACAATCGGGATAAGAATACCGAAGGTTCCCCATGAAGTACCTGTAGCAAATGAAATACCGCAAGCAACAAGGAATATGATAGCCGGTAAGAATTTATCAAGACCGCCTGCGTTAGCAAGTGCTGCTTTAACAAATGCGTCCGAATCAAGAAGACCGGTCATATTCTTAAGGGTTGTAGCCATTGTAAGAATAAGGATTGCGGGTACCATAGCCATAAAGCCCTTGGGAATGCACTCCATAGCCTCTTTAAAGGTAACGAGGCGGCGAGCGATGAAGTAAATCATAACAAGGACAAGTGCAACAAGTCCGCCCCAAGGAAGACCAACTGTAGCATCGGTATTAGCAAACGCATCAACAAAGCCTAACGACTTATCATAATTAGCCGATGCAAATACCCACTCTTCGCCCATACATCTACCAACGTAGAATAAAGCGAATACGCATACAATAATCAATATAACTATCGGTAAAACAAGGTCGATAACCTTTGCCTTTGAAGTAGCAGGCTCTTCATCATCGTTGCCTACCTTTTCGCCCGACGTAAATAGGTCACCGTTCATAGCGTTAGCTTCGTGGAGCTTCATCGGGCCGTAGTCGAACTTCATAAGGGTTAAAGCGATGATGAACACGAAGGTCATAAGTGAATAGAAGTTATAAGGAATTGCCTGAATAAAGAGTGACAAGCCCTGACCGTCGGGAGCATAAGATGAAACTGCTGCTGCCCAGGAAGAAATCGGAGCAATCATACAAATGGGTGCTGCAGTAGCATCTATTAAATATGCGAGCTTGGAACGTGAAATCTTGGTTTTATCGGTAACGGGACGCATAACGGCACCAACTGTTAAGCAGTTGAAATAGTCGTCGATAAAGATAAGTACGCCGAAAGCAAAGGTAGCAAGTGCGGCGCCAACCTTAGTTTTAACGTGCTTAGCCGCCCAGTTGCCAAATGCGCGTGAGCCGCCTGCCTTATTAAGCAGAGCAACAACAACACCGAGGAGCACTAAGAATATAAATATACCTGCTGTGCCCGAAACGGCCGAAATAAAGCCGTCGGTGGTAACCGAGTCGATTGTGTGGATGGGATTAAACTTGGTAGCGAGCAAGCCGCCAACCAAAATACCTACAAAGAGAGAAGAATAAACCTCTTTTGTAAGTAGTGCGAGACCGATAGCAACTACCGGCGGGAATAATGACCATAATGTACCAACGGGATTGGTTACGTCGCCCTTAAATGCACAAAGCACGCCAAAACCAATAACGAAGGCAATTATGAGCAGCTTGGGAATAATTTTCTTTGCCTGCATTTTTTAAACCTCCTAAAAATAAAAATCGCGGTAACGAGAAGTGTTACCGCGACAAAGTTTACAATAATAAATTTGTCGAAAGATAGCGCTCCACGGAAAAAGTGACAGTCGATTACATATTCTGCAATAAACCAGCAACAAACACTCGGTAAAGCATTTATCACTTCGGCGATGGTTCCTTTCCCCCGTCACGTTACCGCGCAAAACACGGGCTACTGATAAGCATCGCAACCTCTATCAAATTTCTATAAAAGCATATTACCACAATACGACAAATAAGTCAATAACTTTATCCTAAATCCTAACCCCTATATCCTAAATCCTAAAAAAAGGAACGCTTTCGCGTTCCTTTTTCAAATTAATATTTCTTACGCTCTACGTAGGTTGTATGGAGGTCGTGGTGAGCCTTGTGGCCGCCGAAACCGTCATACCACTCGCTGTAAAGTGTCTTTATAACAGGTGACTCGTGTGACATACGAAGTGTCATAGCTGCATCCTGGTCGTAAAGTGCCTTTGCACGAACAGCCTTTAAATCAACTGTATCGCGTACGTACTGAGGCTGGATGGGCTGACCGCCGCCGTTTACACAGCCGCCGGGGCATCCCATAATCTCGATAAAGCCCCAACCCTGAGGATTACCGTTTTTAAGCTGGTCCATAACGTACTTAGCAGCGCCTGCGCCCGAAGCAACAGCAACCTTTAAGTCGGTACCGCCAACATTAACTGTTGCCTGCTTTAAGCCCATTGTGCCACGAACAGCTTCGAGGTCGATAGCCTCGGTAGCACCATTAAGCCAAGCGTTTGCTGTACGAACAGCAGCTTCCATAACACCGCCTGTTGCACCGAAGATAACGGCTGCGCCGGTATCCTCGCCAAGAGGACTGTCAAACTCTTCATCAGGTAATGCGGTGAACTTAAGACCTGCACGGTCAATCATACGAGCGAGCTCACGTGTTGTGATAGCAATATCAACGTCGGGAACGCCTGCTGCGCTCTGGTCGGGACGACCGATTTCGAACTTCTTAGCTGTACAGGGCATAACCGATACGCTAACGATATCCTTAGCGTCGATGCCTGCCTTCTCAGCATAGTAGGTCTTAATTACGGCACCTGCCATCTGCTGAGGTGACTTACAAGATGATAAGTGAGCGAGCATATCGGGATAATAATACTCACAGAACTTAACCCAACCGGGTGAGCAAGAAGTAATCATCGGCAATGTGCCGCCATTCTTAATGCGCTCAACAAGCTCGTTAGCCTCTTCTACGATTGTAAGGTCGGCAGCGAAGTCGGTATCAAATACCTTGTCAAAACCAAGGCGACGGAGAGCGGCAACCATTTTGCCCTCAACGTTTGAGCCGATAGGCATACCGAAGCACTCACCAAGTGTTGCACGGATAGACGGAGCTGTCTGAACAACTACGTGCTTGGTCGGGTCGGATAAAGCCTCCCAAACCTTGTCGGTATCGTCCTTTTCGGTAAGTGCGCCTGTGGGACAAACTGCAGTACACTGACCGCAAGAAATACAGGGAACGTTGTTAAGGTCGAGTCTGAACGGAGTACCGATAGAAGTATCAATACCACGGTCGTTAGCACCGATAACGCTTACGTACTGCTCCTGACAAGCAGCAACGCAACGACGGCAAAGAATACACTTATTATTGTCTCTTACAAGGTGAGCAGTTGTTGTTTCAAGCTCGTAAACGGGCTTGTAACCGTCAAATGCGCCCTCGTCTACACCGTATTCAAGACAAAGCTTCTGCAATTCGCAGTTGGTTGAACGCGGGCAAGAAAGACACTTCTTATCGTGTGTTGAAAGAATAAGCTCGAGGGTGGTCTTACGTGCCTTTTGAACCTTGGCAGTATTGGTTTGAACCTCCATACCCTCAGTTACGGGGTATACACAAGCGGTAACAAGACCGCGTGCGCCTGTTGCCTCAACAACACAAATACGGCAAGCGCCGATTTCGTTTTTATCTTTCATATAGCAGAGTGTTGGGATTTCAACGCCTGCTTTACGGGCAGCCTCCAAAATGGTGGAGCCCTTCGGAACGCTTACGGGGATTCCATTAACTTTAAGATTTACCATTTCCATTATAACTCAGGCTCCTTTCTTACTTCTTAGATATTGCCTTGAACTTACAGTTACCGATACAAGCGCCACACTTAACGCACTTATCAGCAAGTATTTCATAGGACGGTAATTTGTGACCGGGTGCTACGTAATCGGTCTTAATGATAGCATCTGCAGGGCAGTTTCTTGCACACATACCGCAACCGATACACTTATCTTTATCGATTGTGAATGTGAGAAGGTCCTTACATACGCCTGCGGGACACTTCTTATCAACAACGTGAGAGATATACTCGTCACGGAAGAAGTTGAGTGTTGAAAGTACGGGGTTAGGAGCAGTCTGTCCAAGTCCGCACAAGGAGTTTGCCTTAATGTAGTTACAAAGCTCTTCAATCTTATCGATATCTTCGAGAGTGCCCTTACCAGAAGTAATCTTATCGAGCATTTCAAGAAGTCTCTTGGTACCTACGCGACAAGGTGTACACTTACCGCAAGATTCATCAACGGTGAACTCGAGGAAGAACTTAGCCATATCAACCATACAGTTTTCTTCGTCCATTACGATAAGACCACCTGAACCCATCATACAGCCGATGGCAACGAGGTTATCGTAATCAACCTCGGTATCCATAAGGCTTGCAGGAATACATCCGCCTGAAGGACCACCGGTCTGAGCAGCCTTGAACTTCTTGCCGTTCGGTATGCCGCCACCGATGTCCTCGATGATTTCGCGAAGTGTAGTACCCATCGGAATTTCTACAAGACCTGTGTTCTTGATTTTACCACCAAGAGCGAATACCTTTGTACCCTTTGATTTCTCGGTACCCATTGAAGCAAACCACTCAGCACCGCGAAGGATAATCTGAGGTACGTTAGCAAAGGTTTCAACGTTGTTTTCAACGGTGGGCTTACCAAACAGACCCTTAACTGCCGGATAAGGCGGACGGGGTCTCGGCTCACCACGGTTACCCTCGATAGAGGTCATAAGTGCGGTTTCCTCACCGCAAACGAATGCACCTGCACCAAGACGAATATGTAAATCGAAATCAAAGCCTGAACCAAATATATTTTTACCGAGAAGACCGTATTCACGAGCCTGGTCGATAGCAATCTGTAAACGAGCAACGGCAATCGGGTACTCAGCACGAACGTAAACGTAACCCTCGGTAGCGCCGATAGCGTAACCTGCAATAGCCATAGCCTCAACAAGACAGTGGGGGTCGCCTTCAAGTACCGAACGGTCCATAAATGCACCGGGGTCACCCTCGTCGGCATTACATACAACGTACTTCTGATCAGCCTGGTTGGGAGCTGTTAAAGCCCACTTACGACCTGTCGGGAAGCCGCCGCCGCCACGACCGCGAAGACCTGAATCGGTGATGCACTTAATAACATCATCGGGTGTCATTTCGGTAAGAACCTTACCGAGTGCTGCATAGCCGTCCATAGCGATATATTCATCAATGCTTTCAGGATTGATAACACCGCAGTTACGAAGAACAACACGGTTCTGAGTCTTATAGAAAGCGGTATCGCTGAGTGCAACGTTCTTTACGTCAACTACTTCATCCGAACCTGTATCACTGTAAACGAGGCGTTCAACAACACGTCCCTTTAAAAGATGCTCGGTAACGATTTCGTCAACGTCATCGGCTTCAACACGGCTGTAGAAGGTGCCGTCGGGATGAACGATAACAACCGGTCCCAATGCACAAAGACCGAAACAACCGGTTTGTACAATTTTTACTTCATCGGCGAGTCCGTTTTTCTCAAGACTCTCGGCAAACTTCTGCTGGATAGATACACTACCCGAGGAAGTACAGCCTGTACCGCCGCAAACAAGTATGTGCGCACGAATCATATTTTTAACCTCCCAAAAAATTACTTAATGTCAGCAAGAACGTATTCTGATACAACCTTGCCGCCCTTAAGATGCTGTTCAACAATTTTTGCAACCTTATCGGCTGTCATTTTTGCATAGGTAACCTTTTCCTTACCAGCCTCATAAACCTCAACAATAGGCTCATACTGGCAAACGCCTATACAACCTGTCTGCGAAACAACTACTCTGCCTGCAAGACCTGCCTTTTCAACCTCCTCAACAAACTTGTTGAGTACGGGACGGGCGCCTGCTGCAATACCGCAGGTAGCCATACCAACAACAACTCTGATATCGCTGCTGCCTTCGCGAAGGGAAACCTTACCCTTCATTTTCTCTTTGATTGCCTGGAGTTCTGCTAATGATTTCATTTATATCTTTCCTTTCTGTGAATTATATTTTATAAAGGCCTTCATACTGCTCTCGCATATATTCCTCAGCCCATTTTATAACCTCATAACTGTTTAAAGGAACTTCGCCTAACATTTCCCTCATCTGCCTTGTATCAAGCAGCACCTCGTTATCTTGGAAACTGTGTTTAAACAGAAAATCCGTTTCGGGATGTCCTTGAATAAGTGTGGTTACTGTGGAAACGGTATCACCAAGCGGAGTAAAATCCAAATGGTTTTTATTAAATACCGCCGTTACAACAGTGCCGTGCGAATCGGGAAATTGCTCTTTGCTTTTTGATGTAATTTTAAAGGTACCGTCGGTCATTTCGGCCGCCATTTTTAAAAGTGGTATACCGAGTCCCACCTTACGGGTGGTACGTGTGGTATAAAATGGATTCTCGACACCCTTTAAAATCTCCTCGGTCATACCGTAGCCGTCATCAATAATTGATATTTTAAGGCTTTGCTCACTCTCATAAATTTCTATTGTTACGAGTGTGGCTTCGGCCTTAACCGAATTCTCGGTTACGTCGAGGATGTTTAACGAGAGTTCTTTCATAAAGCACCTCTCAGTTTTTCGAATAATTTTTTACGGACAAAAGCACTGCTGTACGGCTCATCATCAAGCATAAAGTAATGCTCTTTATCTCTGATATCCCACAAATAATGTGCATCCGAGCCGATAACTACCGTTTTGCCCTCTAAATTGTATTGTTGACTGTATTCTTCTACCTTTGACGCGTCGTGAAACTCGACACAATCGAAGCCCTTAATATCGGGCATAATGCCGAGAGTCGCAATAATGCCGTTGGCCGTGCGGTCAATATGTGCAGGATAGCATATACCGCCAAACTGCTCGACCAAGGAGGGACACTGCTCAACCGTTATTGTGGTTGCGTTTGAAAGCAGATTTTCCTCAGTTCCAATAACCTTATCGTCGCCGTCCATAATTAACTGCTCGCCGTAAACATCTACCCTGTTGGGAAAAAGTATACGGTGCTTTTCGACCTCGTCGCTAAACCGCAACGCATCCTCTAAATGCTCAAAAAGGCATACAACGTGGATATCCTCCGCCGTTGTCAGCTCCATACCCGCAATGGGTATGATGCCATGCTTTTTGGCGGCCGCAAAAAATGCGGGACAGTTTTTACAGGTGTTATGGTCGGTTAATGCCATTATGTTTAGGCCTGCCAACACACCCATACCGATTAGGTTGTTTGGCGTATTGTCATCATCGCCACAGGGCGACAGGCACGAGTGAAGATGAAAATCGTAATAATACCTATTCATATTAAAGCTCTCGACCTAAAAGCGCCGCTATTTCATAAGCACTCATTGGTGCCGATATAATATTGACGCCCTTATTCTTGGCGGTTTCGATTATATCGCTTTCGGGCTCAACACCCTCCGCCATAACAACGCAAGCCACGTCACTAAGGGACGCTACCGCAACAACGTTGAGGTTTGACATAATGGTTATCCACACATTATCGCTCTTTGCCCTACCCATAACCCAGCTAAGCAGGTCACCTATGTAAACGCCGTCTATTTCTCGCTCACCGTTGGGCAGGCTTAACACCTTAGCATTAAGCAAAACGCATAGCTTACTAACCGTCATTTTCCTCTTCCTTTGCTTCGAGGTATTTTTTTATCTCGGGACGCATCATTATAATACAGTCGTTTTTGTTGGCCGTTTTTCGTACTACGTCCTCGGCAAATGCGCGGCAATTAGGCGCACCGCACGAGCCACAGTCGATGCCCGGCAACATTTCTCGTAATTTTTGTATGTCTGCCATCATTCGCATTGACTCTGCCCTGCTTTCACTAAGTCGTGAAATTGGGGTGTATTTCGGGAAGCTGCCGAAGAAATAATCCTCGGGAATATAGGGGCTATCCGAAACACTGTTTTGCGATACCGGCAAATATTTTCTAAGCGATTGAAGTCGTGCCTTGGCAATAAACGGATTTTGCACCGTCATTACACCGCCGACACAACCGCCCGTGCAAGCATTAAGCTCAATAAACTCTAATTTCGGTATGTTTCCGTTCTCAATCTGGTCGAGAATACGGTTGACGTTTTCAATACCGTCTGCCGCTAAGTAATCCTCGTTAAGCAGTGCCGAGCATTCGCCACCCGACTTTGCCCAACCGATACCTATCTTGCCGAAATTAGGTGTGGTTTCGACCGTTTCATCAGGCTTCATTTCATTTATAAGTCTGAAATACACATCACTGATTGAAATTACAGCATCAACTTTGCTTTCATAATCGCCGAAACCGTTTTTAACGTAGCTTACCTTACCGGGACAGGGAGATATAAATATAATACCTATATCCTCGTCGCTTAGTTCCGGGTGCTGCTCCTTCGCCGATTTGCGAGCCAACATAGCCGCAATTTCAACGGGAGGAAGCATTTGAAGTATGTTATCTTTAAGGGACGGATATCTTAATGAAATAAGACGCATAACAACGGGACACGCCGAGCTGATTACGGGTTTTTTAATGCCCTCTGTTTTTAGGTACATTCTGGTATAAGCCGAAACAAGCTCTGCCGCCGCGGCAACCTCAAAAACATCTTGGAAGCCGATTTTTAAAAGGCCGTTGCGTACACGTTCAACCTCATCAAGATTATCAAATTGTGCATAAAGTGCCGGAGCCGGCAGAGCTATGCACCACTTGAATTTATCCAACACATCAAACCTGCTGTATACCGCCTTCTTTGCCTTGTTGGGACAAATGCGTATACACTCGCCGCAGTCAATACACCTTTGTTCGTTTATTACTGCGTGATTATCGCGTATGCGTATTGCCTCGGTAGGACAGTGTCTAAGGCAGGTGGTACAGCCGTTACACTTCTCGCGGTCTAAAAAGACCGAATGTTCATAAGTGTTCATATTGTCACCTGTCAATACTATTCAATATTGACCCTCATTGTAATGGTTGTTCCTTCGCCAACGACAGACTCGATATTCATATAGTCTGTGTAGCGCTTCATATTCGGCAAGCCCATACCGGCACCAAAGCCTAAGGAACGAACGCTATCGGGTGCAGTCGAGTAACCCTCCTGCATAGCCTTTTCAATATCCTTAATACCGGGGCCCTTATCGGCAAGCACGATTTCTACGTAATCCTCAGCAACGTTAACGTCTGCAACGCCGCCGCGAGCGTGAATAACCATATTGATTTCACCCTCGTACATAGCTATGGAAACTTTTCTTATTGTTTCGGGGGATATGCCAAGTTGCCTTAAGTTTTTCTTCACCTTAATGGATGCCTGACCGGCAGAGGTGAAGTCCTCCCCATCAACAACAAAGTGGAAGTTTAAAACTTCGCTCATTGTTTAACCTTATTTCCCACAAGACCGCTGCTGTAAAGAAGACCGCAAGCCTCGTACATACGCTTTTTAGTAGTCATAAGCACGATGCCGCTCTCCTTCGCAAGCTCTATCATCTCGGGCGTCGGCAACTTAGAACGCACCAAAACAATACAAACCATATCCATCATTTCAGCAGTACGGATTACCTGTGAATTAACAAGACCTGTAAGTAATACAGCCTGGTCCTTAACGTATGCTAAAACGTCGCTCATCATATCGCTTCCGCAAGCGGAATAAACGTGTTTTTCGAGCAGCTCTTCATTGCATACAACCTCGGCATCAAGCAGTTGTTTGATTGTGACAATCTTCATTGTTTTTCCCCTGTTTTATAAAAGATTAGTCCTGATATTTTGCGAGGATTTCATCAACATCATCTACTGTAAGACGACCATAAACGTCCTCGTTAACGGTAAGTACGGGAGCAAGACCGCAAGCACCGATACAACGGCAGGCAGTAAGAGAGAACTTACCGTCGGCAGTGCACTCGTCGGCACCAATGCCAAGCTTCTCGCTGAACTTATCAAAAATGTCACCTGCGCCCTTAACGTAGCAGGCAGTACCAAGACAAACAGAAATGTTGTATTTGCCCTTGGGAGTTAGAGAAAATTGTGCGTAGAAGGTTGCTACGCCGTATACCTTCTCAAGCGGTACGTCCATACCCTCGGCAATTATGGTCTGAACCTCTATCGGAAGATAGCCGTAGATGTCCTGAGCCTTTTGCATTACAGCCATAAGAAGACTCTTATCGTGCTTGTGAGCGGCGATAACTTCATTAAGCTGCTTTTCCTGTTCAGGTGTACCTTTAAAAGGAAGGTTGCTGATTTTCTTTTGCATGAAATAATCCTCCTTATTATATTGACGGGGCAAAATTTACCCGTGTTTTTTACTCTCTGCAAGGCATACTTGCAGAGTCTATATAAGTATACCATATATTTTTGTTTTTTTCTACACTTTTTTTGCTTTTTTATTAAAAATTGTTAAAATTTTATCGAAGTTTTCAAAAGTCATAAAAAAAGCAAGGAAATCGGTTGATTTCCTTGCTAAAAATTGCGCTTTTTTCTTATTAAAGAGGGCTGCTTACCTTACCGTCCATAAAATCAAGCACCCTTTGTTTTTCTTTTTCGTTTTCAATGGGTGTGGGTTGGTAATTATTTACACTGCCTGTATACACGTAGCAGGGTATTATTTCGCCGCCGACGCCTGTATATACGCCGTCCTTGTCGAACTTAAGGGTTGCTTGATATATTACGCATCTGTTCTCGGGACGACGATGTCCGCCGTAGCAAAAATTACCTAACGAATATACAATCTCAACACCCTTATAAACCTCGCGCGGCTGCAAAACGTGGGGATGACTGCCAACAACCAAATCGGCGCCTGCATCGACTAATTTATGCGCGGCTCTAACCTTGAAGTTATCGGGCTTATGTATTTTTTCGGTACCGCCGTGGAAGAACACTACCTGAAAATCCGACTTTTCGCTTGCTTCATTTAGTCGCTTTATAATATCGGCCGACTGTCCCTCATACCACATACCGCTGCAAATAATAGCGACGGTATAATCGTTTTTGGTGTAGTAAACCGTTTTTGACTGTGTACCATACTCAAGACCTGCATTTTTAACCGTCTCGAGAGTATCGTTATAGCCCTCGCTGCCGTAATCGTTGGTATGGTTGTTTGTGAGCGACACACCCTCAACGCTTGCCGAGGTTAGTATTTTTATATTTGAGGTTTTTGAACGGAACCAGAAGGCCGGTGAATAATCACGCGGTACGGGTGACAAATTCTTATCGGTTAAAACGTTTTCAAGATTTACAAAGGTAAAATCGTCTTGCTCGAAAATCGGTTTTACCTTTTCAAGAAAATACGACGGGTCTTTTTTGTTGGAATATTCATTAAAGCTGCCCGAGCTGGTTATATTTTTAAAGCAGGCAAGTATATTGTCTCCCGCAAATGAAAGCTTTATTTCAAAGGAGTTGTCAACCTCCTCAACCGATACCGTCTGCGACGATACGGGCAACGAGTTGTCCTCCTCAGGCTTTCGGGTAAAAACGCCGCCCTTTATAAGCACTGCCGCAAGGATAATGGCCAACACTACAACCAATGCAATGCCACCCAACAGCCACTTGTTGAGTTTTGTTTTTTTAGTATGTGATGAAACGGTGTCCTTCATAGCAACCTCCGAAACCTTATTTTAGAATACACTTCGATTGTAAAACTCCACACTTTAAAAGTCAAGTGGTAGATTTAACAAACTACCGCTTCAAAAACAGCTAAATTTGTGATAAAATAATAACTCAACCAACGGTATGTGTACTTTTTATAAATTTTTTGATAAACTAAGGATAAGGAGGACGGTTATGGAGCTTTTAAAAATTGGTCAATTTATAAGCGAGCGAAGAAAATCTCTCGGTCTTACCCAACTGAAATTAGCAGAAAAATTAAACGTTACCGACCGCGCAGTTTCTAAGTGGGAGCGTGGCAAGAGTCTGCCCGATTCATCCATTATGCTGGAACTTTGCGACCTTCTTAAAATTACGGTAAATGATTTGTTAAGTGGCGAGGTAGTTACAGTGGATAACTATAGTAAGGAATTAGAAAACAAAATAATCGAAATGGTAAAGCAAAAGGAAGAAAGTGACAAGCGGTTACTGACACTTGAATGGATAGTTGGCGGACTTTCACTTATAATCTTATTTGTGCCGATATTCTTCGCCGCCTTTTTGCCGATAGCAGATTGGTTAAGAGTCGTTCTTATTTTCTCGGGCTTTATCCCCGCAATGGTCGGTTTTCACTTTGCGATGAAGATTGAGCAAACCGCCGGATATTATGAGTGCGCGGCTTGTCATCACAAGTACGTACCGACAATTAAGGCAGTATATGCCGCACCACACATGGGCAGAACAAGATATATGCGCTGCCCCGAGTGTAATAAAAAAACCTGGCAGAAAAAGGTACTAAATAAATAGCAAAAGCAGATGGTTGCCCATCTGCTTTTGTTTTATTTGCCGCAATTTTTGTCAAATGACGGGTTGCAGGCATAGAAGTTTTTGGCGTTTAGCTTATCGGTTGTAAGACCAAGCGCTTCACCGAAGCGTTGATAGTGTACTATCTCGCGTTGGCGTAAAAACTTTAGCGGGTCGCGTATATCGGGGTCGTCGATAAGGCGAAGCAGGTTGTCGTAGGTTGTTCTTGCCTTTTGCTCTGCCGCTAAGTCTTCGTGAAGGTCGGTTATTATATCGCCCTTCGCCTGAATATACTCAGCGCGCCACGGAAGTGACGATGCCGCTATTGGATAAATGCCTGTCGTATGGTCGACAAAGTATTTATCAAATCCCGATGCCTCAATTTCCTTTTCGCTTAAATTCTTGGTCAACTGATAAACCATTGCACATACCATCTCTAAATGAGCGAGCTCCTCGGTACCGATATCGGTTAGGAGTCCCTTAACCTCGGCATACGGCATTGAATAGCGCTGGGTTAAATAGCGCATCGATGCGCCGAGTTCACCATCGGGACCGCCATATTGTGAAATAATGATTTGTGCATATTTTGGATTTGGATTTTTAATGTTTACAGGATACTGCAACTTCTTTTTATATTGCCACATAAATTACTCATTCCCCTCGTTTTCCCACGGCCAAGGATTGTCTACCCAATCCCAGCGGTTGCCGTGACCCGCATCCTTAGCAGCAAGCACCAATTTGCCGTACATTTTTTCGTATTCGGCTACCGCTAACTTGCGTTCGTTTCGGTACTGATTTATTAGACGCAAGCCCTGCTGACAGGTCGGGTGGGTATCAAGATAAAGCACCATTTCGTAAATTGCGAAATCGAGTGCCTGTATGCGCCTCATTAGTTGTTTTTTACTATTCATTACTTGTCACCCCAAGGCTTAAAGGGCTTGTCAAGCTCGTTAAAAATTGTTCCCGTACGAAAGCCCTTATCGGTATCCATTACGTTCGGGCTCATTTGTTTTTGTATAAATGCCATTGCAAGCGGTTTTTCGGCAGGTCTGTTTGGAATGTCGAAAACCGCACCTAAAAAGTCCATATCATTCATTGGACTCAACATAATATTCCCCTCTTTTAGCCGTCATTACATTATATGTCGGTATGAGGGCTTTGGTTAAATAAAAAAAGCATCTCGCGTGAGATGCTTTAATCTATAAATATATCTTTAAATTTTTCGGATATTGCGAGGGACACAAAATCGCCGTCGGCTAATATTATGTGGTCGAGCAGGACAACACCTATATGCGAAAGTGCATTTTTGACCGTAACGGTTGCCGTTAAATCGCTGTCTGACGGAAGCGCTATGCCGCTTGGGTGATTGTGCGCCAAAATTACCGATGATGCCTTGGTTCTTAAAAGAATTTCTATAATTTTGCGGGTGCTGAGCCCAACTCGGGCAGTATCGCCACGCATCACCTCGTCAAAGGAAATAAGCTGACCGTTGCCGTCAAGACTCATCATCGTCATAACCTCATCGGTAACACCGGCATATCTGCCGAGCAGATACATGCCAATCTCCTCGGTTGAATTAAGGGTTGCTGCCACACTTTTGACGTCCGCATCATATTGCCTTATAACTTCAGTGACTAACTTTATAAGGATGGCGCTATGCTCGGTTATGCCCTTTACCTTTGTTAAATCTTCTACCGATGCCTTAAAGACGGCCTTTAAAGAACCGAAGGTTGAAAGAAGCTGCTTAGCTATATCCTTTGTATCCTTGCGCGGTATAGAATAAAAGAGCAGCATTTCAAGAATTTCATAATCGTATGCGCCCTTAGGGAATCCGCCGTTTGCCAAAAATTTTTTCTTGACTCGCTCGCGATGTCCCTCTTTTAAACTGTCAGCCACGGCACTCCCCTCACTTCCCTTTACTATTATAATACAAAATAATTTAAAGTAAATAAAAAAGTTGAAATAAAAGAAAAATATGGTATCATTTAGTTGGAGGGATGTTATGAAAGCTTTTACCATAGGGCAAAATGACGCCGAACAACGTCTTGACAAGTTCATCTCAAAATCGGTACCGTCGTTGCCCACCTCACTTATGTATAAATACATACGCACAAAGCATATTAAGGTAAACCGCAAGCGTGCCGAGATAAGCACCCGCCTAAAGACAGGTGACCTTGTTGAATTATATATAAATGATGAGTTTTTTGAAAAGGGACAGCCGCACTATGATTTTTTAAAGGCTGGCAATACTCTTAATATTGTTTATGAGGACGAAAATATAATTTTGTGCGACAAGCCGCAGGGACTGCTTGTGCATCCCGACAAAAGCGAATATAACGACACGCTAATCGGTAGAATTCAGCGATATTTATACGAAAAGGGCGAGTTTTACCCCGAGGGTGAAAACAGCTTTAAGCCTGCCCTTGCCAACCGCATCGACCGCAACACAGGCGGTATAGTAATTGCCGCTAAAAATGCCATGGCGCTTCGTATACTTTGCGATAAAATAAAATCGCGAGAAATTGACAAGGAATATTTAGCGGTAGCGCACGGATATTTTAAGAAAAAAGAGGATATACTGACAGGGTATCTCGAAAAAAATTCCGATAAAAACAAGGTTTATTTAAGTAAAAGTGCAAACGATAAAAATTCGCTTATTAAAACGCAGTATAAGGTAATTGCCGAAAAGGATAATTTGTCCCTGCTTCGCATTCTGTTGCTGACGGGTCGCACCCATCAAATACGTGCCCATTTGTCTTCTATCGGTCACGCGCTACTCGGTGACGGCAAGTACGGAAAGCTCGCAAATGACAAAAAGATGGGCTTCGACAAGCAGGCACTTTATTCCTATAAGCTTACCTTCCGTTTTGTCAGCGATGCCGAAGCACTAAACTACCTAAACGGCAAAACCTTTACGGTAAAAGAGGTATGGTTTGCCGATAAATTATTTGATAAAAAATATAAAGAGCAGATTTAAAGGCACACTCCGCAAATGGAGTGTGCCTTATTTATATTCGCCTTTGGCGAGTTAGTGGGACAATAGAACCGTCCCCTTGTCTCCCCTTGTCTCCCTTTTAAATCTACTCTGCTATCAACTTGTCTAACCATCCTTGTGGTAGGACATACGTTATTTCATCAATTGTAATTGAAAATGCTTTATCATCATACGATATTATTTCTAAAGGAATAACTATATTAACGTCTTCTTGTATAACTCCACAAGCATACCCGTAAACATAACAGTTTTTTAACATTCCGTCAGGTTGCTCGACTAAATCAAACAGGCCTGCCTCATATACCGTCTGCCCACTTTTAATTTCATTAAGAAACTGTTCGCATTCGGTTATACCATTCTTTGAGAGTGCCGATTTGTCTTTATCAAAAAGCGAACCCTTTACGAACCCAAATCTTATACAATTATCAAGAGTGATTTCGGTTTTAAGCAAATCAGATTTTACATATATAACAGAAAACTCGTTATCAGGGTAATACCTTACCAAAATATTTTGCTCACCATTAACCGAGTACATTCCTGTTTTTATTTTACTAGTAAGATGGACAAATGACTTTTTCTCGCCTTTTACATGCCCAATAAAATCCCTTTCACCAAAGCACCAAAATCTACCTTCAGCTCCAATAAAGGTGTATTCTGTGCCGTCATTTGCGACTATGGTTTTATTTTGGGTTTCTGTAAATGCAACATTATTTTTACATGCTACAAAGGAAAATGCGATTACCACACAAATTATAATAGCAAAAACTCTTTTCATTGCTCTTCCCCTATAAAAATTATCTGCTTTTTTATTTTACTATATCCTTTACAACTTCGCTTGCGGCGATTAGTCCTGCGGTGGCAGGCACAAACACTGCACTGCCGGGAGAGGGTCTGCCGAGGTTGTTTACCTCTGCCAAATCGTTGGGTTTAATGGGTTGCTCGTCCGACCATACCACCTTTTGCGCCGCTATGCCACGCTTGCGAAGCTCGCTTCGCATAACGCGTGCTAAAGGGCAGCCCTTGGTGGCATAAATATCATCAACTTTAAGTCTTGTCGGGTCCAACTTATTGCCCGTCCCCATAATGCTTATAACGGGTATGCCGAGTGCCTTGCCCCTTGCAATTAGCTCAAGCTTTGCGGCGACAGTATCAACCGCGTCGACAATATAATCATATTTAGACAAATCAATTTGGTCTGCCGTTTCGGGTAGATAAAAAACATCATAACCCGCTATATTAACCTGCGGATTTATCTGCTTTGCTCGAAGCATGGCCGCCTCGGTCTTTTTTTGACCGACATTTTCACTCGTCGCGATAATCTGGCGGTTAATATTACTCTCGGCCACACAGTCGTTATCATAAACGTCGATATTGCCGACACCGCTTCTAACGAGTGCCTCTAAGGTATACGAGCCGACACCGCCGACTCCAAACACCGCAACGTGTGCCCTATTTAGCTTTTGCATTGCTTCCTCGCCTAAAATGGCGGCGGTTCTTACAAAATTATTCTCCATCATCAAGTCCTAAAAGTTTTATTAGCGTAGGTATTTCGGTTTCGAAATTAACGCCGTATCTGCGCTCGGGATTTTGCTTTAGGGTGGTTTTTATGCTCTCACAAGTAAAATTAACGGCTATCTCGGTTGCCGAAACAAGATTTCGGTCGCACATTAAGGCCGAGGTTAGTGCCGATGCAAAAACGTCGCCTGTGCCATGGAACATAACGTCTATTTTATCCGCCAACACGTAAGAAACGTTTTCGCCATCATAACAGGCGGCACCAAGCTTTATATCGTTAAAATAGACGCCCGTAAGCACTATTTTGGCGCCCGTTAGGGCATATAAATCTGAGAGCAACTGCTCAATATATTCCTTAGTGTAGGGGCCCTCGACGTACTCTCTGCCTAACATCATAACCGCCTCGGTAATGTTGGGGACAATTATATCGGCTTTTTTGCAAAGCTCTGCCATGCCGAGAGGAAAGCCCTTGGGAAAACCAACGTATAATTTGCCGTGGTCTGCCATAGCGGGGTCGCAAATGAAAATTGAATCCTCGCTTTTAAGGGTATCTATTGCCTTTTCGACAAGCTTTATTTGTTTTTTGCTGCCAAGATAACCCGTATAGAAGGCATCAAACTTAAAGTCCTGCGCCTTCCAATGCTCGGCTATCGGCATTATTTCATCGGTTAAATCGTGAAAGGTGAAATTTTTAAAGCCGCCCGTATGGGTCGATAAAATGGCGGTCGGCACTACGCAGGTTTCAATGCCTGCGGCAGAGCATATAGGCAATGCTACGGTAAGCGAGCATTTACCAAAGCCCGAAATATCGTGTATTGCCGCTATTCTTTTCTGACTCATTTCTTTATCCCTTGCTTTTTGCAAATTTCTTTTAACACACACTCATCGCATTTTGGTGCCCTTGCAGTACAGGTGTCCCTGCCAAAAAGAACAATGCGATGGCAAAAATCGTTTGATTCATTACTCGGCAAAAGTGCCCTCATTTCCTGCTCAACCTTAACGGGTACCGTTGTTTTAACGAGTCCCAACCTATTGGTTATGCGTATAAAATGAGTGTCGGTCACCACCGCACTTTTACCGTATATGTCACCGCAAACAAGATTTGCGGTTTTTCTGCCGACACCCGGCAATTTAATTAGTTCTTCGATTGTATCGGGCACTATGCCGCCGTATTTTTCGGTTAGCATCTCGCCGATACCCTTTAAATCCTTGGCTTTGGTTTTATAAAGACCGCAGGATTTTATATGCTTTTCGATATCCGCAATATCGGCATCAGCCATAGCCTTTGCCGTTGGAAATGCGGCAAAAAGCGACGGGGTTACCATATTAACACGAGCGTCGGTGCACTGCGCCGAAAGCCTTACTGCAACGAGCAGCTGAAACGGATCGTTATACTCTAGCGAGCATATCGCATCGGGATATCGTTCCTTTAATATTTCGACAGCCTTTACGGCTATTTGTTTTTTTGTCATTTTATTTTGTTACTTCCGATAATTTAAGGTCGCCGTTCTTTATCCAATTAAGCTTGCGCATAACTGCCGCAATGCCGAGGCAGACAAGTGCGGGGGCAATAAAGTGCATTGCCACGATTTCGAGCAAAGCGAGGGCGGGATGCATACCGCCTGCCGTCATACTCTCGAATGCGGCGAACTGACCAACAAGACCCGACGAGCCCATACCCGAGCCAACGGGGGTGCTTGTCATTTTTAAAAGCACCGTAGAAATCGGCGCCAAAACGGCACTTGCCAAAATGGACGGAATCCATACTCGAGGATTGCGAACAATATTTGGCATCTGAATCATAGAGGTGCCAACACCCTGTGAGATAAGACCGCCAACCTTGTTTTCGCGGTAGCTGATAACGGCAAAGCCAACCATATTACAGCAACAGCCAATGGTTGCAGCACCTGCCGCAAGACCCGAAAGTCCCATAGAAACGCCGATTGCCGCAGAGCTTATAGGAAGCGTTAGGAATATACCCATAAGCACCGAAACTACAATACCGCCGATAACGGGGTGATTATCAACACTTATATTAACAAGGCTGCCGAGCCACTTCATAAAGGTTGAAATGTATGGTCCAATAAGTATGCCGACAACCGAGCCGCTAAGCACACAGCAAAGAGGTGTAACGAGTATGTCGAGCTTTGTTTTGCCTGCTACGAGTCCGCCGATTTCAACCGCAACGTATGCCGCAATAAATGCGCCGAGCGGCTCACCGGGTTTGCCGATAGCAATATTAGCAATATCAAGTCCCGGAAATGCACCGATAAAGCCTGCAACCGCAGCAGATACTGCGGTGAGCGGTGATGCCTTTAGTTTTGAAGCAACGCCGATACCAATACCTGCACCCGTAATGGTTTTTGCCGCATTACCGATAGCAGTAAAATAGGTGCCGACAATATTGCCACCTAAAATGGTACCTATCTGGCAAAGAATAGTGCCGATAATAAGCGTAGCGAATAGGCCGAGAGCCATACCACTAAGGCCATCAATGAAAAGTCGATTAAAATATTTTTTCATTTTTCCCTTCCCCTTTTTTAAAATAAAACTTGTTTTAATTATACAACCCCTAAAATCAATAGTCAATAAATCGCAAAAATTTAATATAATATTGCAAATTTTTCCCCGTTATTATATAATATTTTAGGTGATTTTATGGAAACAGTTGTATTTATTGTGCGTCATTGCGAGGCAATGGGCAATAAAAGCGGCACCTTTCAGGGCTCGATAGATTCGGATATTACCGACATCGGCGCGCGCCAACTCGACTTTTTGGCCGAGCGCTTTGCCGATATAAAGCTTGATAAGGTTTATTCAAGCCCGCTTCTGCGCGCTTACAAAACAGCCGAGGCTGTAGGTCGCGCACAAGGACTACCCATTGTTAAATATGACCCTCTTACCGAAATTGACGGTGGCGATATTGAGGGTATGACCTATGCCGATATTTATACAACCTACCCCGAAATCGAAGAAACCTGGACCTATGCGCCGCATAATTTCGCGCCGCCAAAGGGTGAAAGCATGCGCGACGCTTACGAGAGAATTTCCAAGGCCGTTTTTACACTCGCCAAGGAAAATAAGGGTAAAACCATCGCCATTGCCTCTCACGGCGCCGTTATTCGATGTCTGCTTTGCGCCGTCACCGAGGGGGATATTGAGCGATTAAACAACGTTACGTGGTGCGATAACACCTCGGTAACAAAGCTTGTATTTGACGATGATATGAACTGCTCGGTAGAATTTATAAACGATACCACACATCTGCCCGATGAGTATTTACCCTCGGGTAGCAGAATTGCATCTTACATACAGAGGGAAGAAAAATGATTATTATGTCGGTCGATTTAGGCAATGCCCGTACAGGTATTGCCGTTAGCGATAACAGTGAAAGCTTTGCCTTTCCAAAAGAGGTTATAACCGAATATAACAAAGAAAAATTAGTAGAAAAGGTTGCCGCCGCCGCTAAAAATTACGGCGCCGAGCTGCTCGTTATAGGGCTACCTAAAAACATGGACGGCTCACTTGGTTGGCGTGCGCAGGAATGCACCGAAACGGCAGAGCAAATTAAAGAAAAAACCGGTATTGAAGTGGTTATGTGGGATGAGCGTTGCACAACAGTTATGGCGCACACAGCCCTTAATATGACCGATACTCGCGGTAAAAAGCGCAAGCAAACGGTCGATGCCGTCGCCGCAGTAATGATTCTTGAAAGCTACCTCGCATATAGAAAAAATCAAAAAGCATAGCGAAATTTCGCTATGCTTTTATTTTTTATCTACTACTCTGCCGCGCTTAATGACGTCGTCGCCAAAGCGCTCGCGAATAGAATTTATGCTGTCCTCAATTTTCTCCTGCTTCTGCTCCCCCACCACGTCGCCAAATAAATCTTGCTGTATAGCGGCACAGTCGTCCTTTAAATTTATGGCACGCAGTCCCACCGAGCGAAGCGGCATTTCCCAGTAATAGTTTTGCTCGAACAGCTCCATGCCTGCACGGGCAAGCTTAATGCTGATATCGGTAGGGGTTTCGAGTGCATGACTAAATTCCTTAACCGTTAAGTCGGTTGTTCTCGTGTGCACCTGTATACCCGTTGCGTAAAGCTTATGCCTGCGCAGTCTCTTTGCAATATCCTCAGCGAGCACTATAAAGGTCTGCCACACCTCATCATTATTGTTAAAATCGGTGCCACCCGTGACACTTCTGCCGATGCTTTTTGGCTTTTGGATGGCGTGTATATCGCAAACGGGACTATCATCAAGCCCTAATGCATTATTTTTAAGCGCGAGACCGTTTTTGCCGAACAGTCGTTTTAGCATGGTATCCTCGCAGAGTGTCACGTCGCCTATTGTAAACACGCCCGCCGAGTTTAGCTTATCAACCGTCCTTTTGCCCACAAAAAGCAGGTCCTCAACGGGTAGCGGCCACACCTTTTGCTTAAAATTCTCCTTGGTTATTACGGTTACGGCATCAGGTTTTTTCATATCACTGCCAAGCTTTGCAAAAACCTTATTAAAGCTGACACCCACCGAAATTGTAATGCCAAGCTCGTTTTTAATATCCCGCCTTATTTTATGGGCGATTTCTTCGCCGCTGCCAAACAGCATAACACTGCCCGTCACGTCGAGCCAACACTCATCAATGCCGAAAGGCTCAATCATATCGGTATATCGGGCATAAATCGCCTTTGCTTTTTCGGAAAACTCGGTATATTTATCGTAAAGGGGTGGTAACGTTATTAGGTCGGGGCACTTTCTTTTTGCCTCCCATATAGCCTCGGCAGTTTTTACACCGAAGCTCTTGGCAATCTCGTTTTTGGCCAGCACTATACCGTGACGCTCCTCTTTACTGCCACACACCGCCACGGGAGAGTGAATAAGGGTCTGATTATATAAAAGCGAAACCGACGCAAAGAAATTATTTAGGTCGCAATGCAATATAACCCGTTCCACCCCGACTCCCCCCCTTTTTTAGAACATCTGTTCTAATTATAATACCTATATTTATTTTTGTAAAGACCTTTTATGAAATGGTCAATTTTTCCATAGCCGTTTTATAAAGTCGTTCTATATGGCGCTTGCTGTAATTAAGCGCAAATGCCGTCTGCTCGAGACTTCTGCCGCATAAATAATGTTGTGATAAAACCTCACTTAAAAGTCCACCGTCAACGCGCTCGATATCCTCCTCGATTTTTTCACGTAGTAGTTGTGCGTTCTTTATCTTCATTATGTATCTCTCGCTCGCCTCGGGGTTTATCTCCATCTGTCTTTTAAGCCTTGTTATCTTTGCCTGCTGCAAAAGATACAAATCGAGATATTCCTTCTTTTTTTCATTTTCCATTACCTCACCCCTGCAAAATACTGCCCGTAGGAAAGCTTCTTTCCTGTTTCCTTATTATACCTTTCTACCTCTTGTATGGCTAAATTCAGCGGATGCTTTGCCCAGCGCTCGCGTTCGCTTCGCTCCTTAGCCCATAAATACTCACCACGCTTGCGACAGGCCTCACTGCAATAGTCACCCTCGCCCCTCATCCTTGCACCACAGCACATACAGTTTTTAACTGGTATTTTTTTAACGTTTGTGCTTTTGCAATGGGGACACCCTTCAAACCTTTCATACGGCTCTGACGGCAGCGAATGGGTTTCGATTATTATTATTTTATTTTTAAATTGTTTTTTACAGTCCTGACAATAGTACACCTTTTATGCTCCTTTATTTTAATCTTGACATTTACGAGATTTTGTAATATAATTTAGACAAAGAACGACAAATTACTACATTTCGTAATTACAAGTATATTATAATACGTAATTCCGTAATTGTCAATATCTGCGTTACGTTTTTTAGTAATTTGTATAGTTGCACAAAAAGGAGATATAAATATGCCAGAAACCTATATAAGAATTGCCGAACTTTGTCGAAAATACAAAATTACTGTAACCGACCTTTGTAAAATTTGCCAGATACCGAGAGCGTCACTTTCGGACTACAAGATGGGCAGAATTAAAACTCTTTCTGCCTTAACGCTTTCAAAAATATCCGACCATTTTGGTGTAACGGTTGAATATTTACTAACAGGTCAGGAGTCTGCCCCCAGCGACGAAAGCTTAAAGGTTGCACTTTTTGGCGGTGGCGTTGAGGTTACCGACGAAATGTGGAACGAGGTTAAGCGCTACGCACAATATATAAAGGAACGCGAGAATGAAAACTGAAAAGCTTTATAAGATAGCCGAAGAGCTTAATATAAGGTTAGATTTCTTTCCCCTACCGCTTAACAAATCTGTCGCTGTTAGCTTAAACGACCGCTATTATATAGCTTTAGACCCCAGAGAAGTGACATCACCTGCGCGCGAGCGTGTATGCTTGGCGCATGAGCTTGGTCACTGTGAGACGGGCAGCTTTTATAACGCATATTCGCCCTTTGACGTGCGTGCCAAGCACGAGCAAAAGGCGGATAAGTGGGCTATTGAAAAATTAGTGCCGCTAAGTGAATTAAAAACGGCATTAAAAGAGGGCTATGCCGATAATGCGGCACTCGCAGACCATTTTTCGGTTACAGAGGATTTTATCGACAAGGCATTAAAATATTATGCAGATAAATAAAAAAAGGCTTGATACCTTTTCGGTATCAAGCCTTTTTCATTTCTATTACATTTTATCGTACATACCATTATCTACAAAGGAAGCGATTGCGCTGACAACTCGCTCTTTATCCTCTTTATAGGTAACTCCGTACCATTTATCCTCGGCAACCAAAACCTTTGCCTTTTTAACACCCTTTTTAATTAGTGCATCAACCACACTCGGCAGATAAAACTCACTTTTAAGCTCGGTGCCCTTCTCAGTTAAAAAGTCGACAAATGCGGTTTTTAGGTAACCGAATATATCGGGGGTAAAGCCCCACATATTCATTGAAACAACGCTGTCGGGCGAAAGCTCGGTCCAGGTAGCGCCATCGTCCTCGGTAAAGCGGCAGTCAATAATCTTGGTGCGCTCAACCACGTCGGCCAAGAAGCCGTCAACAACGGTACAAACACCACGGGATACGTGACCGTTTTCGGTTAACGTATTGCAAAGACGGAAGCCCACCATACAGTAATTATCGCTATCGGTGGTAAGGCTTTTGAAAATCTGCTTGAAGGCATTTTTGCCGTAATAATCATCGGCATTTATAACCGCGAAGGGTGTGTTTACAACGTCTTTACAGCAAAGTATTGCCTGACCTGTACCCCACGGCTTTTCGCGACCCTCGGGACAAACAAAGCCCTCCGGCAAATCGTTTAAGTCCTGAAAAACGTACTCGACGGCAACTTTTTTTTCAATGCGACTACCTACTATTTCCTTAAAGTCCTTTTCTATTTTGCGGTTGATAACAAAAACGACCTTGTCGAAGCCTGCCTCTATGGCATCGTAAACCGAGAAGTCAAGTATTGCCTCGCCGTTTTTTCCAACGGCAGCAATCTGTTTAAGACCGCCGAAGCGACTGCCCATACCGGCCGCCATTACCACTAACGTTGCCTTATTACTCATAAATTTTCCTCCGTATTTTTTAACTTAAATACACATATTATAGTATAAATACTTTAGGCGGTTTGTCAAGCACAAAAAGGGGGCATCACCTTGTTTACAACGCTCACCACCACTATTAAAAGCAGACAAAATCTTCGCGAAAAACTGCACTTGACAAGGACAAGAAAATTCGAAAGCATGCCATTAAGCATAGACGGAATTACCTTTTATACCACACATCTTTTAACCTATTCGCCCCACAACGAGCCGCACCTAATGGGTTTTATGAACAACTGCCCACTGCCCGTAATAAAAAATGATGATATTTTGGTGCTCAAATACCGCTATATAGTAACCCTTAACACGCTGATTTATGCCCTTCAAAGCACACTTCAAAGCTGTGCGGTAGTCGACCCTAAGGGGCACCTTATATTTTTACTGCCTCACTTATTATCGCGGTGCCGCAGTGTCACGGTGTATACCTTTGAAAGCGAAAAATATGCCGCCGAAAACGAGCAGCTATACGCCACACTCGGCGCGGGCGCCGTTATAACAACCAATTTCGGCTCGCTTAATAAATTCGATGCGGTTTTTTCCGAAATACCCCTACCCTTTTGCGATAACAAACGACTTTTCGGCAGATTTTCTTATCTTTCAGCATCGCCGCCAATACTGCCCGATAATATAAAAGAACTGCCGCTATCCCCCGACGAAATCTATCCCGTATTAGCGGGACTTTACTACGTATGCGATTTTAAAAAATTGGGTCTGTTGCGAGCAGATGGGCTGTAATAATTCTTCTTGACATAATTAAATATATAATATATAATACCAATATGTGTGCCTACGGGTGCCAAAATAAAGAAAGGTAATCTTAATGATGGAAAAGAAAATCAGACTTACCGACGATGGACTTAAAAAACTTAAAGAGGAGCTTGAAACCCTTAAAACAAAGGGTCGTGCAGATATTGCTGAAAAGATAAAAATTGCACGCGGCTACGGTGACCTCTCTGAAAACAGCGAATACGACGAGGCTAAAAACGAGCAGGCTAAAATTGAAGCAAGAATTGTTGAAATTGAAGCAATGCTTAAAAACGTTGAAATTATTTCGGACGTTAAGGGCGCCGCTAAAACGGTTGTTCTTGGCTCTAAGGTTAAAATTCTTGACGTTGAATTTGATGAAGAATGTGAATATCGCATAGTTGGTTCTGCCGAGGCCGACCCTGCTGCAGGTCTCATTTCTGATGAGTCGCCTGTTGGTAAGGCATTGCTCGGTCACAAGGTTGGCGAAACAGTATATGCTGAAGCTCCTGCCGGAGAAATTGAATTTAAAATAGTTGCTATTTCAAAATAATTTAAGGCAGGTTAATACCTGCCTTTTATCTTTTAGGATGTGAAGAATATGTCTGAAAATCAAAACAATATGCAAACAGCACCGCAAGAGGATTATAACGAGCTTGTTAAGGTTAGACGCGAAAAATTAGCCGGCCTTAAAAATGATGGTAAGGACCCCTTCCAAATCACAAAGTTTGATTTTGATGCTTCGGCTGCCGACATTAAGGCGAATTATGAGCAGTACGAGGGTAAAACCGTTCGTATTGCAGGCCGTATGATGAGCCGCAGAATTATGGGTAAGGCAAGCTTTGCCAACGTGCAGGACACAAATGGCAACATTCAGTTGTACGTTAGCCGCAACGATATTGGTGATGATAATTACGCCGCCTTTAAAAAGTACGATATCGGTGATATCATCGGTGTTGAGGGTATCGTGTTTAAGACCCGTACCGAAGAAATCTCGGTGCATATAAGCAGCATTACTCTGCTTTCAAAGTCACTTCTCCCCTTGCCCGAAAAGTTTCACGGACTCAAAGACACCGACACCCGCTTCCGTCAGCGTTACGTTGACCTAATTGTTAACCCCGACGTTAAACGCAACTTTATCATTCGCTCACAGTTCATCAAGTTTATGCGTAAATACCTTGATGATATGAATTATATTGAGGTTGAAACACCTGTACTTAACACAATTGCAGGCGGTGCATCGGCTCGCCCCTTTATTACACACCACAATACACTTAACCTTGATATGTATATGCGTATTGCTACCGAGTTGCCGCTTAAAAGACTCATCGTTGGCGGTATGGATAGAGTTTATGAAATCGGCCGTATATTCCGTAACGAAGGTATGGACCCCAAGCACAACCCCGAATTTACAAGCGTTGAATTATATCAGGCCTATGCCGACTTCCACGATATGATGGATATTGCCGAGGGTATTATCTCGGGCGCCGCTAAGGAAATTCACGGCACCTATGAGGTAGAGTGGATGGGCGAGAAAATCGACCTCACACCCGGTTGGCGCCGTCTTACAATGGTTGATGCCGTTAAGGAATATGTTGGTATTGACTTTGGTGCTATCACCGATGATGCCGAAGCGGTTGCCGCCGCCGAGGCTAAGGGTGTAGAATTGGCCGAGACTGCCGACAAAACCTGGGGCAACGCACTTTACGCTTGTTTTGACCAGCGTGTTGAAGAAAAGCTTATTCAGCCGACCTTTATTACAATGTATCCTGTTGAGGTTTCTCCCTTAACAAAGGCTTCTCCCGAGGACCCGAGAGTTACCGAGCGTTTTGAGCTCTTTATCTGTCACTCTGAGCTTGCTAACGCTTATTCAGAGCTTAACGACCCCGACATTCAGCGTGAACGTTTCGAAAAGCAGTTAGAGCTTCGTGACCGTGGTGACGACGAAGCAGAGATGCTTGACGAGGATTTCTTAACCGCACTTCAGTACGGTATGCCCCCAACAGGTGGTATGGGTATCGGTGTTGACAGAGCCGTAATGCTGCTTACAAACTCCGACACAATTCGTGAAGTAATACTCTTCCCCACAATGAAGCCTCTGGACTAAAAAACCCAGTAAAATCAAGGGTTTTCGGCATCCCAAATCCGAGTTGACAACAAATTGACAACAATTTTTCATATCAATTTGAAGAATTGTAACGCAGTAT
>SVOR01000042.1 GCA_015066295.1 Oscillospiraceae bacterium | reverse complement strand
GTAAGCGTGGATTGTGCTCATGATACCGCTAAGGATTGGAGCATAATCGTTAAGAGCCTTAGCCATAGGAGCTAAGCAGTTAGTTGTGCAAGATGCAGCAGAGATGATTTTGTCATCAGCTGTGAGGGTGTTTTCGTTAACACTGAAAACGATTGTGGGAAGATCGTTGCCTGCAGGAGCAGAAATAACAACCTTCTTAGCGCCGGCATCGATGTGAGCCTGGCTCTTTTCCTTCGAGCAGTAGAAACCTGTACACTCGAGAACTACGTCTACACCGATTTCGCCCCAAGGAAGATCCTTAGCGTCCTTCTCAGCGTAGATTTTAAGGGTTTTGCCGTCAACTGTGATAGTACCGGCTTCATCATCAGCAGCAACTGTGTGAAGATTTTCGCCGATTGTACCGCAGTAACCGCCCTGTGCTGTATCATACTTAAGAAGATTAGCAAGCATAGAGGGTTTTGTTAAGTCGTTGATAGCTACTACATCGTAGCCCTCAGCACCAAACATCTGACGGAATGCGAGACGACCGATACGGCCGAATCCGTTAATAGCAACTTTTACCATTGGAATAACCTCCTAAATAATATACTTGTATTATTCTAACCCAAAAACATATTTTTTGCAAGATGTTTTGTCATAATTTTAACAATTTTTCGCATATTTTTATCTTTTGTATAAAAAAGCTCTCAATTTATGCCGTTATTTAGTTTATTTATTACGGCTTCGGCGACACGCATACCGTCAACCGCCGCCGACATTATGCCGCCCGCATATCCTGCACCCTCACCCGACGGGTATAGGTTGGATATGTTTTGCGCCTCGTAGTTCTCGTTTCGCAAAATTCTTACGGGGGAAGAACTACGTGTTTCGGGAAAGGTCAAAACGGCGTTTTTATCGGCAAAGCCCTTTATTTTTTTATCGAACAAAGGCAATGCTAATTTAAGCGAATCGACTACAAAATCGGGCAACACCTTATACATATCGCACTCGGCGGTATTCGGTTTTACTGTCGGCAACACCTTTTCGCCGCAATACTCTGTATCTATTAGGTCGCCCACATAGCATATAGGCACGCTGCCAGCAGCTATATTATACGCCTGCTTCTCGATACTGCGTTGCAATTCAACACCTGACAAGACGTCGTCGCCTTCAAGGTCCTCGGGTTTTACGTCGACAAGTAGCGCACTGTTGGCATTTTCGCCGTCACGCGCCGAATAGCTCATACCATTTACCGCAAGCATATTTTGCTCACTTGAGGCATTGACAACTTCACCGCCTGGGCACATACAAAAGGTGTAAACTCCCCTACCGCTTTCAAGATGCACCGCCATTTTATAGTCGGCAGCACCAAGTGCGGTATGTGATGCAAACTCGCCATAGAGTGCTTTATTTATAGCCTCTTGCCTATGCTCAATTCGAGCGCCAACCGAGAAGGGCTTTCGCACCAATTCGACGCCCTTATCTTTGAGCATATAAAATGTATCTCTCGCCGAGTGACCTGTTGCTAAAATAAGGTTGCTGACGGGTAAAACCTGCTTTTCATCGCCCTTTAAGACAACAATTTTGGTTATATTTCCACTTTCGATAATTATTTCTTGTAGCTTTGCGCCAAAAAGCACCTCGCCGCCCATATTCACAATATCATTGCGCAAATTTTCAACGACTTTTCGCAAAATATCGGTGCCGATATGCGGTTTGGCTTCATATAAAATTTTAGAAGGTGCGCCGTATTCACAAAAGGTTTTAAGCACCTCGCGGCAACGGATATCCTTGATGCCTGTGTTAAGCTTACCATCCGAAAATGTACCTGCACCGCCCTCACCAAACTGTACGTTCGACTCCTCGTTTAGTGGGCCGCCATTAAGAAATTCCTCAACGTCCTTCACCCTTCTATTAACGTCATTACCACGCTCGATTATAAGGGGGGTAAGACCTGCACGTGCAAGTGTGAGTGCCGCAAACATACCCGCGGGGCCAAAGCCGACAACTGTGGGACGCATATCAGAACTGCACTTTTTCCACACATATGGGATTTCTTTATAATTTTCGGCATTTTTATTTTTTCTAATAACAGCCGACTCACCGTCATAAAACTCAACTAAAAACGTGCAACAAAAACAGATTTTATCTCGGTGACGAGCATCAACCGATTTTCTGTAAAGCGATGCACTTTTAATGCTTTTTTCACTGATTTTAAGATAGGCTGCAATAATTGATTTAGGATTTTCAAAATCAGTATCTAATGATAGATTTACGTTTCTTAAAATTATCATTATTTACTCCTTAAACACTCTATTGCTTTGCCCGCGGTAAGCATACCGCTACTAAAGGCCCACTGCAAATTAAAGCCGCCGCAGTCGCCGTCGATATCGAGTATCTCACCCGCAAAAAAGAGTCCTTTCATTCTTTTGCTTTCGAGATTTTCGTCGACTTCATCGGCTAAAATACCGCCTGCGGTAACCTGTGAATTATTAAAGCCTGTGTTTCCAAGCACCTTAAATTCGGTCTTTTTAAGCGAAAAAGCGATATTTTTAATATCCTTATCGGTTAATTTAGACACGCTATCGCCAAGGGATAGACCGCAATTTTTAACAAGGCACTGTCCTACCCTTTTATTTATAAAGCCTGTTAAAAAGTTCTCATTTGTGCGTTTTTTAAGGTTTTCTCGGCGTTCTGTTAAGATGTCAACCACCTCGTTAAAGGTGTATTCGTGGGCAAAATCAAGGCAAATTACGGTGCCCTCGGCCGCATTTCTTGAAACCTGTAAGATAGGCGGTCCCGAAAGACCGTAATCGGTAAATAATACCTCGCCAAACTCTTGGCGCATTGGCTTACCGTTCGATAAGGTAACTAAAGCGTCAACCTTTACGCCCTTTAACTGGCGAGTAAGCGCTGTGTCGGTTTTAAGCTGAACAATGGCGGGGGTTAATTTTTGCGAGCGTATGCCCTTAGCTTTTAGCACCTCTAAAAATGCGCCGTCACTACCAACCGGTTTACCACCCGACAATAGCCCTGTAGCACATATAACAGTAAGAGCACTATATACGCCACCGTCATGCTTTAAGGTGAAATAGTCCTGCTTTTTTATATCGGTAATTTTGCAGCCCGTAATAACCTCTATGCCATTTTCCTCAGCTGCAAAACGCAGAGCATCAACTACGCTTGATGCCTGATAAGAACGAGGGTATGCTCTGCCATCCTCCTCAAACACAATATCAATACCTATGCCTTTGAAAAAATCAGTAACCTTTTGTACCGAAAAGTCAGCAAATATACCCTTTGTAAAGTCCTTACAGCTTCCGTGATAGCGGGTAATATCGGCATATTTATTTGTGATATTACATCTGCCGTTGCCCGTTGTTATAAGCTTTTTACCAACCCTATCAAGCGCTTCAAGTATGACAATATTTAATTTTGGATTCTCTGTTTTAGCATAAATGGCCGCAGTAAGTCCTGCGGCACCGCCACCGATAATGGCAATATCATAAACCATAATTAAACTCCAATAAAATTATTCGCCCCAATACTTGCGGTCGAGACTTCTAAACTGTATAGCCTCGGCAATATGGTGGGTTTCAATGTTTTCGCGACCCTCAAGGTCGGCGATGGTACGCGCCACCTTTAAAAGTCGGTCGTATGCGCGGGCCGATATTGAAAGCGCCTCAAAGGATGCCTTAAGAAGTGTCGATGCCTCATCGGTCATTACGCAATATTTTTTAAGCATTGAGGGTGTGAGTCTTGCATTACAGGTAATACCAGTGCCCTTATAGCGCTCGTTTTGTATCTGTCGCGCCTTATTTACTCGCGCCCTGATGGTTGCCGAGCTTTCCTCCTTAATTTCGGATGACAAAGACTCGTAATCAACGGGCGGCACCTCGATATGAAGGTCTAAACGGTCAAGCAAGGGACCCGACACCTTATTTAGATATTTATGTACTAATTTTTGCGAACAGGTGCAACTTCTCGTCGGATGACCGAAAAATCCGCAAGGACACGGATTCATTGCCGCAACAAGTGAAATTGAACACGGATAAGTTAAAGTGCCCGCTACACGCGAAATGGTAATTTTTCCATCCTCTAACGGTTGGCGCATAACCTCCATTACGTCACGATGAAACTCGGGAAGCTCGTCCATAAATAGTACGCCGTTATGTGCCAATGATATTTCACCCGGACTCGGCACCGTACCGCCACCCGCTAACGCTGTCGCCGATATTGTATGGTGGGGTGAACGGAAGGGACGAGTAATTACCATTGGGTTGTCTTTATCAATAACACCAGCGATTGAGTGAATTTTTGTGGATTCCATAGATTCCTCAAAGGTCATTTCGGGCAATATTGTGGGAAAACGCTTGGCAAGCATGCTTTTACCCGAACCGGGAGGTCCAATAAGCAAAATATTGTGACCGCCTGCAGCGGCTACCTCGAGTGCTTTTTTAGCTACAACCTGTCCCCTAACGTCAGAAAAATCGACTTTATCGTCAGCTTCTGTTCGGCTAAAGGACTGACGTTCGGTAACACATAGTCGCTTTTCGCCCTTTAGGTGTGCAAACAAATCCTTAATATTTTCAACACCGAAAATGTTAATATTATCGACGTATGAACCCTCATTAGCGTTATCGGCGGGTAAAAAGAAATTCTTAATTCCCTCCCCGCGTGCCTTAATTGCCATAGCAATTATGCCGTTGACCTTGCGGATATTACCATCAAGCGATACTTCACCAATAAAAACGCTATCATCGACATCGGTGCTTAACTGCTCTGATGCCGACAAAATTGCAATCATTATGGGCAAATCATAAACCGAGCCTTCCTTTTTAACGTCGGCAGGCGCTAAGTTTATGGTTATTCTGCCAATTGGGAATTTATATCCGCAATTCTTTATGGCTGCACGCACACGGTCACGCGACTCCTTAACGGCGGCATCGGGCAAACCTACAATATCAAAACTCGGCAGTCCCGATGAAATATCAGCCTCAACGTCTACAACGTAGGCATCCATTCCAAAAAGACCTAAACTTTTAATTTTAGCGAACATAATAATCCCCCAAACTCATTTTACCACCCTATTATACAACAAAAAATATTAAAAGACAATATCTCTTGACATTTGAGTCTTTTATAAATATAATTATATGGTCGGGTTTAACCCGCCAATAATATGGAGACGTATCGAAGTGGGGACGTTGTCGAGCGCTGCCGGTGGCAGAT
Organism: Oscillospiraceae bacterium; assembly: GCA_015066295.1. Classification (GTDB taxonomy): domain Bacteria; phylum Bacillota; class Clostridia; order Oscillospirales; family Acutalibacteraceae; genus SIG565. Next base: position 853 of record SVOR01000042.1, on the reverse strand, counting down.
GAAGCGAAGGCTACGGAGTGGCCGCGGTCGAAAGGTGCGCCACGCTCCAAGTGAGCGCAGCTTCGGGCACCCGGGCAGGACATAACGGGGCGCCCCGTTCGGTAAAAATTGAATAGTTCGTTATACTCTAAATTGAGTTTAACATACACGGAGACGTATCGAAGTGGTCATAACGGGGCTGACTCGAAACATAGTCGGGTCTGTCACGCACCTATCTCCGTAAACCCTTTATATATCGGCGTTTACGCCATGTGCATTTGCACTTTCAGAATTCTGCATCTCGCAGTTTTCTCGCAATTTAGGTTTTGGCTTTGCCTTTACAATTTTATATGGAGACGTATCGAAGTGGTCATAACGGGGCTGACTCGAAATCAGTTAGGGAGCAATCCCCCGCGAGTTCGAATCTCGCCGTCTCCGCCAAGGACTCCTTGAAGGTTTTTTCCTTCAAGGAGTTTTCTCTTTTATCCCAAGGCTGAGCCTATCGCCATCGCACTTGCTTTCTTGCTCTCACTATCGATGTGGCTGTAAATGTTGGCGGTGGTTCCCATATCGCTGTGACCGAGCCAGTCCTGAATCATTTTCATCGGCACACCGTTTGCGAGGAGTAGCGATGCACAACTGTGTCGCAGGTCGTGAAAGCGGACGGGTTTTAATCCCTTTTCTTTCAGCACCACTTTGAAATGGTCGGTCACGTAGTTTGGTTTTATCAGTTCACCGATTGCGTCTACACAGATGTAGTCGGTGTATTTTTTGCAGTAACCACGGCGCATCACTCGTTTCATTTCTTCTTGCTTTTCTTTTTCAGCAAGGAGAACTTCTTCCACTTGCGGTATGAGAGGCAGTGTTCGGTACA
>SVOR01000018.1 GCA_015066295.1 Oscillospiraceae bacterium | reverse complement strand
GGCAGAATTTCGAGTGATTTTTGGTGCGGAAGAATCCGTCAGGCTAACGCCTACGGGTGATGACAAACCGAAAAGTGCCGAAAGAATGCCGTTTTAGGCAGGTTCGGATTATTCGTGTTTGCTTAAATAAAATGCCATAGTCGGTTGACTATGGCATTTGTTTATTTTTTAAGCACCTTTTTAATGAGTAATAACAGATTTTTTATATTTACCACAATAAGCAATGCTACACATATTAACTGATAGATGAGCCAATTATTCGGTTCGAGCAGCATTAAATAAACCTGCGCAAGCATTATTAGGCTGTTTATTATAACGGTAAAGGTTGCAAAGGAAATGTCGCGGTTTCGTATCTTTATATCAACGGCACGAATTATAAATACCGCTACGTAGCTAATAAGTGTTGCAACGGCGGCACCCTGCGCCCCCATTTGCTTTATTAGGAAATAGTTAAGTATTAAATTTAAAACGGCGCCAACCAAGGTGGTAAGCAGGGTGGCAACGTTCTTTTTTTCGGCCAAGTAGATATTGCCGAGGAAGGTTACAAAGGAAATAAACACTGTCGCAAAAATAAGCACGGGGATGTACTGCCAAGAATCATAATAGCTTTCGGCCAAAAGAATTTTGGTAACCAACTTTGCGGTGATAATAAGCAGAGAGCCTACAACAAATACGCCGCCCTGAAAGGTTTTAAATATGTTGGAGTAGAAGCTGTTGCGCTCCTCGGACTTATGCTCTGTAACCGCCGAAATCTGCCACGCATCAAGGAATATTGTGGCGACGAGGGTTAGTATTGTCGGCACCTTGTATGCCGCCGCATAGAGTCCGTTTGCCGAGTCGCTGAGCATATATTTCACAAAATAGCGGTCGGACACGTTAACGACCCACCACAAAAGTGAGGTTGGCATAAGCGGTAAGGAAAATTTAATCATGGTGCCCGTAAGCCTTTTGTTAAGACCTTTAAAATTAACAAAAGACCAAAGACGTCCGTTTATGCTTAAAAAGATAACCGAAGATAAATCGGCCAAAATTATTGCCAACATATAACCCACAATGCCCATTCTAAGCGGAATAAGGAATATAAGGGTTAAAAGGCAGGTCATAAAGGTTGAGAACACGCCGTCGATAGCAAACAGCTTGGGTTGATTATTGGCGCGTACAAAGAAGCTGCAAATATGACGGAGCGCCGACATAAGCACGTAGGCATATAAAAGCACGACGTAATTTTTTAGGTCGTCAATCAGCATAATGGCGGGGGATACGACAATTAAAACGCCAAAACCGATGCCAACTGCTATGAGTCCCGACGTAAAAACGTCGCTTTTTTTATTTTCATCGTCAAGGCCGAAACGAATAATAGCATTGGTAATGCCAAGCATTGCAAGCGGGAGCATAAGTGCGGCGCTGTTGATAAGAATATCAAGCATACCGAACTCGGCCGTTTGCATAGCACGGCTATAGAAAAATACCATTATGAACGAAAGTATCTTTGAACTAAAGGTACCAATCGCGAAAATTACCGTGTTTTTCGCCAAAGCTGAGTATTTGTTCATATTTAACTCCCTAAAATTTTAAAATCCTTAAAATTGAGCAATTATCCAAGGCAAAGCGTAGGTAATAAAGCTCATAATAGCGGCAGCCAAAATAACGCCTAAGCCAATAGCAACCGATGATTTTTTTAACTTTATGCCAAGTAAAGCCGCAAGCATGGCACCCGTCCAGGCACCTGTGCCGGGTAGCGGAATACCAACGAAAATAAGAAGCCCCCAAAATTCTCCCTTTTCGAGCTTATCTTTTTTAGAGAGGGTGCGCTTTTCGAGTTTCTCAACAATAGGGCGCAACAGTTTTGTGCCCTTCATCCAAGCGAACAGCGGATTTATAAGCAGAAGCAAAAAGGGTATCGGCAAAATATTACCTGCAAGGCAGATGCCCAAAGCTTCAAAATAAGGTATATTCATTAGCGCCGCCGCAACCATACCGCCACGAAGCTCCAAAACGGGTAACATAGATATAATAAAGGTAACAACCTCTTTCGGTATGGGGAAGTTACTAAACCACTCTACAATGGACTCAACAATGCCTTCCATAAAAATCTCCTTTTATGATTATATAAAATAATTATACTATAAAGATACTTTTAATTCAACAAGTTTATTCTATGCAAAAAACACCGCATACTGCGGTGTTTTTAAATTGAAATATTATTCTTCGTTTTTAGTTATCGCGATTGATAGGTCGGTAAGCTGAACCTCGTCAACGTTGCCGGGTGCACCCGACATAAGCTCACTCGAATTTGAAACCTTCGGGAAGGCGATTACGTCACGCAGATTATCGGCACCGCACATAAGCATAACAAGGCGGTCAAGACCGATGCCCATACCACCGTGAGGCGGTGCGCCAAAGCGGAAGGCGTCGGTTAAGAAGCCGAATTTTTGGTGTGCTTCCTCGTCACTCAGCCCCAAAGCTGTAAACATCTGCTTTTGTAGCTCGGGGTCGGTTATACGAATAGAGCCCGAGGACAATTCAATGCCGTTAAGCACCAAGTCGTATGCCTTGGCAAAGACCTTTTCGGGTGCGCTTTCAAGATACTGTACGCACTCGTCAAGCGGTGATGTGAAGGGGTGATGCATAGCATCCCAGTTGCCCGTCTCCTCGTTGTATTCGAAGAAGGGGAATTCGGTTATCCACAAGAAGTTAAAGGTGTCGGGGATAATGTCAAGACGCTTAGCAACGGTTAAACGTAGTGCGCCAAGCACCGAGAGTACCGTCTTTTTACGGTCGGCACAGAAGAGCACAACGTCGCCCTTTTCGGCGCCTGTTTTTTCAATTATTGCCGTCATTTCATCCTCAGTCATAAATTTAGAGAAGGAGCAGGTGGGTACGTCCTCAACCCAACGGATAAAGGCAAGACCCTTAGCGCCAATGCCCTTGGCTTCCTCGGTTAATTTATCTATTTCTTTTCTTGTGTAGGTGTTAGCCGCACCCTTGGCGGTAATAGCACGAACTGTGCCGCCATTTTTAACTGTATCGGAAAAAACGCCAAAGCCGCAATTTTCAACTATACCCGACAAATCGGTTATCTTCATATCAAAACGGGTATCGGGCTTGTCCGAACCGTAGTTTTCCATAGCCTCGGTATAGGTAAGACGGGGTAGAGGTGTAGGAATGTCGATATCCATTACCTCTTTGAAAAGACGCTTTACAAAGCCTTCACCAATGGCAAGCACGTCCTCCATCTCTACAAACGACATCTCAAGGTCTATCTGTGTAAACTCAGGCTGACGGTCGGCACGAAGGTCCTCGTCGCGATAGCAACGAGCCAACTGCATATAGCGGTCAAAGCCCGAAAGCATAAGCAACTGCTTATAAAGCTGAGGTGACTGCGGAAGTGCAAAGAAGGAGCCCTTGTGTATACGTGAAGGCACAAGATAGTCACGTGCGCCCTCGGGAGTAGACTTAATAAGGGTGGGTGTTTCTATCTCAATAAAGCCATTTTCATCAAAGTAATCTCTTGTTACCTTGGTTATCTTGTGGCGCATCATAATGTTGTTTTGAAGCGGTGCACGGCGAAGGTCAAGGTAGCGGTATTTAAGGCGTAAATCCTCCTTAACGTCGGTTTCGCTTAAAATTTCAAAGGGTGGAGTTTCAGACTGTCCTAAAACACGTAAATCGTTAACCTCAATTTCAATATGACCTGTGGGTATATCGTTGTTTACCGACGAGCGCTCTCTAACAACACCGCTTGCCATAACAACGTATTCGCTTCTTATTGCAAAAGCCTTTTCGAAAACCTGCTTATCGGTTGTATCGTCAAAGGCCAACTGCACAATACCCGTGCGGTCGCGAAGGTCGATAAAGATAAGTGCGCCGAGGTCTCTTTGGCGCTGTACCCATCCGCAAACCGTAACGGTTTTACCAATATCGCCGTCGCGCAGAACACCGCAATAGTGTGTGCGCTTTAAACCATTCATTCTATCTAATTTCATTTGAGCATCTCCTAAAACACCGAGTCGGTGAGATTATCAAGGGCGAGCGTGTTAATAAGGCTGTAAAATTCATCAACAAGGTTATTTTTGTTAACCTCGGTTTCTTCACCGCTTGCCATATTTTTAATGCGAAGTGTATCGCCGTTTATTTCGTCATCACCCAAAACACAGGTGAATTTTGCACCGATTTTATTAGCATACTTAAGCTGTGCACGCATACCGCGACCGTTTATATCGCTTAGCGCCTCGAAGCCTTCGTTTCGCAAGTCGCTGCAAAGTTTGGTGGCGTAAATCTGTGCATCACTATTCATCGGCACAAAGTAAATATCGCAGGAAGCAACAGGTGGGAATTCGGCATTTTGAGCTGTGAGCACCATCATAAGTCTTTCAAGTCCCATAGCAAAGCCTACCGACTGAACTGCGGGACCGCCAAGCTGGGCGATAAGTCCGTCGTATCTTCCGCCGCCACAAACCGTTGACTGAGCACCGATATCACCCGATACAAACTCAAACACTGTTTTGGTGTAGTAGTCAAGACCACGTACAATTTGCGGATTTACCGTATATTTAAGACCTGCGGCATCAAGGTGAGCCTGCAACTGAGCGTGATGCTCTTTACATTCATCACACAAAAAGTCAAGCACAACGGGTGCACCCTCTGCAATGCCCTTGCAAACGGGTGACTTGCAGTCGAGTATACGCATGGGGTTGCGCTCGAGTCTATCCTTACAGGTGCCGCAAAGCTCATCACTATTGTCGGCAAAGTATGCCTTTAGCGCCTTGTGGTATTCGGCACGACAGGTCGGGCAACCAATAGAGTTTATTTCGAGCGAGAGATTTTTAATGCCTATATCAGAAAGCACCTGATTTGCAAGCAATATAACCTCGGCATCGGCAGCAGGTGTATTTGCACCTATGCACTCGATACCAAACTGATGGAATTCACGAAGTCGGCCTGCCTGCGGCTTTTCATAGCGGTAGCAACCGCCGAGATAACAAGCCTTTACGGGCAGAGTGCCACTAACAAGACCGTTTTCAATCGCACTTCTTACAACACCTGCGGTGAATTCGGGACGAAGTGTAATCGAGCGGCCACCCTTATCCTGAAAGGTGTACATTTCCTTCTGCACCACGTCGGTTGTGTCCCCCACGCCGCGAGAGAACACCTCGGTATACTCAAAAACGGGTATGCGAATTTCTCTGTATCCGTAGAGAGAGGCGGTATTAAGCATTGTTTGCTCAACGTACTGCCATTTGTAGCTGTCATCGGGCGTGACGTCGCACGTGCCCTTAATAGCCTTTATGATTTCAGCCATAAAAAATCTCCTGTCAAAAAACATCACAAATCCAGCCCCGAAGGGCTGGATTGTATTTTCTTATTTACTGTGTACTATTTCGCGCCAATCAAGGTCGCCGCGTTCAAGACCGTGAATAAGCATCTCTGCCGTTGCAATATTGGTGGCAACGGGGATGTTGTGAACGTCGCAAAGACGAAGCAAAACGTTTTCGTCAGGCTCGTTCGGTTTTGGGTTAAGCGGGTCGCGGAAAAGCAGCAACAAATCAATTTCGTCACAGCCGATGCGTGAGGAAATTTGTTGTGAACCACCTTGCGAGCCTGCTAAAAATTTAATTATTTTAAGGCCGGTAGACTCCGATACCAGTTTGCCTGTCGTGCCGGTCGCAAGAAGAGTATGTTTACTTAAAACGCCGCAATATGCAATACAGAACTGTACCATAAGTTCTTTTTTGGCGTCGTGTGCGATTAAAGCGATGGTCATTGATATCAACTCTCCTTATATTTAATAAAATTATAATATCACAAAAAAAGGGTATTTGTCAATTATTCAAGTACAACATAGGGCAGAATTTCGTCACTTTCCTGCTTGGCGGCAAAGAAATATTGGTCGAACACTGCCTTTGCAACCGAGGTAACGCCAAAGGTCGAGCTACCATGCTCCAACACAACGGCGACAACTATCTCGGGATTTTCATAAGGGGCAAACGAAACGAATACGCTGTGGTCGGCGCCGTTATCGGTCTGTGAAGTACCCGTTTTGCCGCCGATTTTAATGGGATATGAGGCGAAAACCGCACGGCCCGTACCGTCCTCGGTAACCGAAAGCATACCGCGTTTTACGGCATTTAAAGATGCGTCGCTCATCTCAACTGTGCCGAGCACTTCAGACTTGTTTTTAAAGAAGGTTTCGCGTTGGTCGGCCGATACAACCTTGTCAATAAGGGTTGCCTTATACCGCGTTCCGCCGTTGGCGAGGGTAGAGGTGTAAACCGCTAATTGAAGCGGTGTGAAGGCGTTTAACTGACCGATGGCAACCTGAATTGTATTACCCGAGTCGCTATCGTATTCGGTAAGAAGTCCTGCCGAATCGTTAACCTCAACACCCGTAGCAACGCCGAGACCAAAGTCCTTAAAATAGGCGTTAAGCTTCTTTATGCCAAGTCGTCTGCCTACCTCAAAGAAGTAGTAGTTGCACGACTTTGAAATAGCGGTATTAAGCGCTATGTGTCCGTGGAAGTGCATACACTCGGGTTGGAAGTCGCCGAAATATGTGTAGGTGCGCTTGCAATAAATAGTTTCACTCTTGGTGATTTTGTTGTTTTCAAGACCTGCAATTGCAACGGCAGGCTTTATGGTTGAGCCGATGGGGTAGATACCCTTAAAGGCGCGGTCGAGAAGCGGTGTGTTTTTATCACTTACTAACTTATTGTAATTTTTAGAGAGGGTTGCCAAATCGTATGACGGGTAGTTGGCAGAGGCCTTTACACCGCCGTTTTTAATATCCATTACAACAACTGCGCCACCCGTAACCGAGCCGCCTTGACTTTGTAGCTTCTTTATGTTTTGTTTAAGAATTTTTTGTGAGGCGCTTTGCAAATTTTTATCAATGGTCAGCATAACGGTCTTGCCCGGGACGGGCTCCTTAGTGACCTCGCTGTTTATTATATTGCCGTCTTTATCGAGGGTATGGGTTATTTCGCCGTCGATACCGTGAAGCGCCTCCTCGGCATACATCTCGATACCGCTTTTGCCAACCTTATCGTTGTAGGAATATCCTTTTTCCTTGTAATTTTCCCACTCTTCCTCATAAATCGGACCTGTTGTGCCGATTAGGTGCGGCGCTAGGTCGGTAACGGGGTAATAACGATAGGGTGTTACCTCAACCGTTACGCCGGGCATACTGTGACCCGTTTCTGAAATGGTAAGCATAAGGGAATCGTTAATATCCTCGGCAAAGGTGTAGGGGATGGATAACGAAAACGAGGATTTGTCCATCGAATATCTAACACCCATTATTTTGCGTTGCATATCCTTAGAATAACCGTCAAGCTCGTACTTTTCAACAAAACGGTCAAAGCAGTTTTCGGCAGTAGCATAGCCCGCAAGATTTAGAAAAGAAATAATCTTTTCGTCGGCTGCCTCACCTTCAAAGCCGTAGGGGGCTTTTTTGTTTAGCGGCAAAAGGTCAACGTATTCACACTTTTGCTCCTCGCACAGCTCTATGAGTCGCACAATGAGTGAGTTTATATTTTTTAGATTAATATTTTGCTTGTTAAAAACAATATCGTAGCCGTCGCGGTTTATGGCAATCTGTCGGCCATCGCAGTCAAGAATTTCGCCTCTTGGCGCTTTAAGCACACTGGTTACCTGAGTTACGCCTGAAATTTGATTGCTGTATTTTTCGCGCGAGAGCACCTGAAGTGAAAAAATGCGTACTGCGTAAAACAATATAACAATCGCCAAAACAATCGACAATATGGTTATAAACGGATTTTTATCCTTGTTGAACGGCATTTTTTCACCACCTTTAAGTTAAAACAGTAATTACTGCGGATATTTTATTTTGTTTATCAGTATACCGACGTAGTAAAACGGTATTATAAATAGCGCTGTATAAACGGCCGAGGGCGCCGCATAGAAAAGCAGATAATTTGCGGCGTCGGCACTGCCGATGAAAAGATATTCAATGAGCCATTTGGCACCGAAATAAATAACCGAGGCTATGAGCGATAAAACGCAGGCTGAATATATGTTACGGTTAAATAAATGGGTAATAACGAGTCCCGAAATAAGACCGATTAGCATAAGCAAAATGGTGTTAAAGCCTGCAATGTTGGAGGCCACACCGTCGATGAATATACCTGAAATCAGTCCCGCAAAGAAGCCTCGCCACTCACCATAATAAAAGCTTACCGTAATTACGGCGGGGACTAACAGCATGGGCGAAGCATTCGCAATTTTAAGGGTAAAAAGGTCGTTATAGTTAATTAAAAAAAGCAGGCTAAAAAATGCGACGTAGCAGATGATATGCAAATAATGATTTTTTTGATTGGTCATTATTTTTCACCGCCCGTTTTTCCCGAGAAATCGGTTATAACCATAACCTGACGGATTTCTCTTATATCCACAAACGGTTCAATCTCGGCATAAAGTGAGGTTTTAAACTCCTCTTGTGAGATATTTGTAATTTTGCCGATAAGAAGACCTTTTGGGAAAACGCCGCTGCCCGAGGTTACAATATAGTCGCCTATGGCAACCGAAGAGGTACGGCGGATATTGTACATACGGGTTTTATTTTCTTCGGCTAACTTTAAATTGCCGCCGATTATACCTGCATCACTTGTACGGCTGTCAATAGCGCCGACCGAAATGTTGGGGTCTAATATCGTTGTAACCTTTGAGGTTGTAAGTCCAACGCTTGAAACGTAGCCGACAAGACCCGCATCGGTTATAACGGGGTCGTGGACCTGAATGCCGTCAACCGAGCCTGCGTCAATGGTAAATGCGCCGTAGTTATCAACCGAATCACGTGAAATTATAAGTGCACTTTTAAATTTAAAATCGGGGTGTTGGTCCTTAATTTCAAGATAATCCTTGTAAAACTCGTTTTCTGCCTTAATTTTTTCATAATCGGCAATTTTTTCGTTAAGGTCGTTAATTTCTTCCTCTAATTCCGATTTTTCAACGATAAGAGTTTCGTTATTTTTGAATTTCTTATTAAGGTCTTGAAATCCGTTTTTAATGCCTGTGGCAAGCTTCTGGAAGGGTGAAGCTATAACGCCCGAAAGGCTCGATTGAGGCGCAAAAACGCCACCCGCTATCCATGCAATGATAGTGAGTGTGAGTACAATAGCCGTAACGATACTGATTATTTTAAATTTATGGCTACGGAAAAAGAATCTCACCTTAATCGTCCTTTCAAAAATTTATCTATATCGCTTGCCGCGACGGAATACGTAATTGCTAAAGCCCTGGTCGTCGTCAAGTCTTTTAAGTGTGCCGAGCACAACGCAGTCAAGCGGGTTTGACGCAACCGTTACGGGAAGTCCTATTTCGTCGGCAATACGCTGGGCAAAACCACGAAGCAGAGCGCCGCCGCCCGTAAGGGTAATGCCGCGGTCGATAATATCGGCCGATAGCTCAGGCGGAGTTTTTTCAAGTGTTAAGCGAATGGCATCAATAATTTGTGTTACGGTGTCGTTTATTGCCTCACGCACCTCGGCGGAGGAAATAACGACGTTTTTAGGCAGACCGTCAACGACGTTTCGACCTCTGATTTCAACACTTGATTCATTTTCATAAGGAAGTGCAGAGCCTAAATCAATTTTAATTTGCTCGGCTGTGCGCTCGCCAATAACGAGGTTGTGCTTTTTGCGTATGTAGGCAATAATTGCCTCGTCAAAATCGTCACCCGCAACACGTACCGACTGTGCCGTTACAATATCACCAAGCGAAATAACGGCAACCTCACTGGTACCGCCGCCGATATCAACAACCATACTGCCCGTCGGCTCGGATACGGGAAGTCCCGCACCAACAGCTGCCGCCATAGGCTCCTCTATTAAATCAACCTCGGTAGCACCTGCTAATTTAACCGCATCGTAAACTGCGCGGCTTTCAACCTCGGTAACGCCTGCGGGTATGCATATAACAACCCTCACGCGTGAGAAAAGCGAGCCCTTTAGCGCCTGCTTTATAAATCTTTTAAGCATAGCGGCCGTAACGTCAAAGTCGGCAATAACGCCGTTTTTAAGAGGTCTTACCGCAACGATAGAGCCTGGGGTACGACCAATCATCTCCTTAGCCTCGGTACCAACGGCACGAACGGCGTCGTTTCTAACGTCGTACGCCACAACCGAGGGCTCGCGCATAATTATACCCTTACCCTTAACGCTGACTAAGGTATTTGCTGTACCAAGGTCTATGCCTATATCTCGTGTAAACATAATTTTTTATCCTCATTTCCGAAAAATTCGAAAGCTATAATATATTATTATACAAAATATATCTTAAATTAACAACCACAAATTTTACTTATCTGTAATTTATTTGCAGAGTTGCCGTTGCATTGAGTGACATATCGGCAATATTGCCGCTTTCCCACTCGTAAAGTGCCTGCGCGCCAACCATAGCGGCATTGTCGCCGCATAGCTTTAGCGGTGGGTAGTAAAGCGAATAGCCAAGCCTTTCACACTCTGCCGTAAGGCGACTTCTAAGCTCGCTATTGGCCGAAACGCCACCCGCCAAAACAATTTTATCAAAGCCAAATTCGTCGGCGGCTTTAAGGGTATGGTCAATTAAAATGTCACATACCTTTTGTCTGACGGTCGCCGCCAAAACGGGAACGTCTATCGCGATACCCTTTTGCTCGGCATTGTGTACGGTGTTTACAACGGCGGTTTTAAGTCCCGAAAAGCTAAAATCGTATTTGCCCGCAGTGTGCGGTGTGGGCAGGGGGTATTTAGCGGTATCGGCAACGGTGGCGATTTTATCAAGATTAACACCGCCCGGGTAGGAAAGCCCCATAATTCTTGCCGATTTATCGAGGCATTCGCCCGCCGCATCGTCCTGTGTTTGACCGATAATCTCGAAATCGGTATAGTCGCGAACTACCGTTAAAAGTGTGTTACCACCCGACACCGTAAGGCACAAAAAGGGTGGTTTCAAATCCTTGTGCTCTAAATAGTTTGCCGCAATGTGCGAGCGCAGATGATGTACGGGTATAAGCGGCACACCGAGTGAAAGGCTGAGTCCCTTTGCAAAATTAACACCGACGAGTAAAGCGCCAATAAGTCCCGGTGCGTGCGTTACCGCAATGGCATCGATATCCGCATATGTAATGCCTGCGTCGGCAATAGCCTTATCGACAACGGCACTTATATTTTCACTGTGACGGCGCGATGCAATTTCGGGCACAACACCACCGTATTTTTTATGCTCGGCAACCTGTGTGTTTATAACGCTTGAGAGAATTTCGCGTCCCTCAATGACCGCTGCCGCGGTTTCGTCACAGGATGACTCAATGCTGAGTATCTTCATCTTTAAACCTCTTTGTCATAATTATTGCGTTTTCGCGTGGGTTTGCATAAAAGCTTTTGCGTTCGCCCGCTATTTGATAGCCGTGCTTCGCATAGAGCTTTTGTGCGGCGATATTGCTTTCTCTTACCTCGAGAGAAATAAATGCAAGCTCCTTTAATCTTGCAAGGTAATCAAGCTCTTTTAAAATTGCCGATGCCACACCTTTTCGTCTGTGTTCGGGTCTTACCGCAACGTTGGTTATATAGCCCTCGTCCAAAACGGTGTTAAGCCCGCAATAGCCCGCAAAATCATCATCCGCTTCGGCAATGAAAAACAACGTGCCGTTTTGGTATGACTGCCTTATTGCGTCCTCGCTCCAGGGCTCGCTAAAGGTCTCGGCTTCAAGCTCGGCAATGTTTTTGGCGTCGTCATTTTGAAGGGTGCTTTGGCGCACCTTTATGTTAGGGAATAAGGCATCAACGGCGCTGAAAATTTCATCTCGGCATCTTCTATAGGTGTCAATATCCTCGCCGTAGGGGTCGGCAATACCGTCACCTAAAACCAATAATTTATTTTCATCCACACCGTAGCTTATAAGAATTTGCTTGTGTGAAGGGGAGATGCAAATAATTTTATCCGCCGCATCACATAATTCACTTGTAACAGGGCACGAAACGTGTCCCGACATATCAATGCCCTTTTCCATTAAAACGGCATAGCTGTTTTGACTTATCGGCTCGCCGAAGGCACACAGCCCCGCGCTATATGCGGTTAATCCGTCAATGTTTTTAGAGTTAAGATAACCCTCTGCCATCGGACTTCGGCAGGTGTTACCCGTACAAATAAAGAGAATATTCATTTTTTATTCCTTTGCCTCAAACCAGCTTTTTCCCGAGTGCGCGTCAACGCTGAGCGTTACCTTCATCTCGGCGGCACTGCGCATCTCTTGTTCTAAAATTTCACAAACCGTGTCACAAATTTCGTCGCGACACTCAACAATAAGCTCATCGTGTACCTGCAAAATAAGGCGGGCATCGAGATTTTCTTTTTTAAGTCGCTCGCTAACCTTTACCATAGCAATTTTTATTATGTCTGCGGCGGTTCCCTGAATGGGTGCATTTCTTGCTACCCTTTCGCCAAAGCCTTGCAGCATTTTGTTGGAGGATGCAAGCTCGGGCAGATATCTGCGGCGACCGAAAAGGGTAGAAACGTAGCCGTCATTACGAGCCTTTTCTATAATAGATTTCATATACCTGTCAACCGACGGGTAGGCGGCTAAATAGCCCTTAATATAGCGGTCGGCCTCGGCGCGAGTAACACCAATATCCTTAGCGAGTGAAAATGCGCCAATGCCGTAAACAATGCCGAAGTTTACCGCCTTTGCACGTGAGCGCATAACGGGGGTAACCATATCAAGCGGCATATCAAAGGCCGTTGCGGCGGTGAGGGTGTGAATGTCTGCACCGCTTGAAAAGGCGTTTATCATATTTTGGTCGTCGGCTATGTGGGCGAGAACGCGAAGCTCTATTTGCGAATAGTCGGCATCGCACAGACTGTAACCCTCTTTGGCAATAAAGAATTTTCTTAAAATTTTTCCTTCCTCACGTCTTACGGGGATGTTTTGCAAATTGGGTTCAAGCGACGAAATACGACCTGTTCTCGTTTCGGTCTGGTTAAAGGTCGAGCGAATTCTGCCGTCGGGGTCAACTGCACCGAGAAGTCCGTCGCAATAGGTCGATTTAAGCTTTGAGAGTGTGCGGTATTCGAGCAACAGCGCAACGGCGGGGTGGGCATCCTTTAAGCCCTCCAACACGTCGGCCGAGGTGCTGTAACCGTTTTTGGTCTTTTTGCCTGCTGGTAGACCTAATTTTTCAAAGAGTGCAACACCCAACTGCTTGGGTGAATTAAGGTTAAATTCGTAACCTACGAGCGAATAAATTTCGTTTTGTATATTTTCTATTCTTTCTGCCAACTCTTGTCCGTATTTCTCAATGCCTTGTGAGTCGATAAGGAAGCCGTTAAGCTCCATTTCACCGAGCACCTTGGCCAAAGGCAGCTCGATATCGGTAAGAAGTGATAATTGTGCATTGTTTTCGAGTTCTTCATAAAGCTTATCGCATACCGACGAGTGAAGTGCGGCCGAGGCTATAAACTCGTAAGAGTCACCCTCAATTTTTGGCATTTGGGCGTGATATTCGGCGCCAAGACGCGTCACGTCATAGCTCGATGCCGAGGGGCTTGCAATATAGCCTGCAAGCATACTGTCAAAGGTAATGCCGCCGAGCGAAATGCCATTATTTTGAGCCCATTTATAAAGGTTTTTATAGTCGTAAACACGCTTTTTTATATCCTTTGACTCTAAAATATCTTTAATGCTCTTTCGGTCGTTTTCAAAATCAAAATCGCAAATAAATTTACCCGACACAATGCCGATACGACCGCTTTCAAAATCGGCATAGACGTCGGCGGTATTTTCGGGTTTAAAGTTATCTGCGCTAACAAGGGTAAGGGCGTTGCCGCTATCGGTGTCAGCAATCTCGGTAAAATCGGCAGTAAGCCCCATATTTTCCATCAATTTAAAGAGTTCAAGCCCTGTCATAAAGGGGATAAGCTCGGCAGTGTTTTGCTCCTTCGGTAAATAGTGCGAAAGGTCGGTATCGATGGGTACTTCGCGGTTAATTTTGCCGAGCCAACGGCTAAGATAAGCGTTTTCCTTGCCGACAATCAGCTTGTTTTTAAGGTTGTCCTTAATGTCGAGAGAGTCTATATTTTCGTAGATATAGTCAATGCTTTTATAGGTGGTAATTAGTGCCGAGGCGGTCTTTTCGCCCACGCCTGCAACACCCGGGATGTTATCTGATGAGTCGCCCATTAACGCCTTAAGCTCAATCATACCATCAGGGGTCACACCGTACTTTTGGTAGAGTGCTGCCATGTCATAATTTATAAGCTCGGGGTGTCCTGCCTTGGTTGCGGTAAGCAAAACACGTGTATTAGAGGATACTAACTGCAAAGCATCGCGGTCGCCCGTTGAAATGATACATTCGTTGCCGCTTTTGTCAGCAGCGGCGGCGAGGGTGCCTAAAATATCGTCAGCCTCATAGCCCTCTAATTCGATGCGGTGGTATCCCATTAAATCGAGCCACTTTTTAAGTAGCGGCATTTGAGAGCGAAGTTCGTCGGGCATACCCTTTCTGCCCGCTTTGTATTCGGAATATTTTTCGTGGCGGAAGGTTGGTGCGTGAAGGTCAAACGCCACAACAACGCCGTCGGGGTTTTCAAGTGCGATTAGCTTATTCAGGATGTTAATAAAACCGTAAATGCCGTTGGTATACTGTCCGTCCTTGGTTGAAAGGAGTCGTATACCGTAAAAAGCGCGGTTGATTATGCTGTTTCCGTCAATGGCGAGTAGTTTCATATTTTTCTCCCAAAATTAAATATATTCATACACAATAATTATACCAAAAAAGCGTCCGTTTGTCACTATATTATTGCAAAAAATTTGACAATAAATAAAGATAAGTATATAATTATTAGCGTTATGAAAATAGGTAATTTAGAAATCAAGGGTTATGCCGCATTAGCGCCCATGGCAGGTGTTGCCGACAGGGCTATGCGCGAAATATGCAGAGCACATGGTGCTGCCTATACGGTGGGCGAATTGACAAGCAGCAAGGGTGTGAGTCTGGGCGACCGAAAGTCAGGCTCTTTTTTGGCATGCTTCCAGGCCGAGCGCCCGTTTGTTTCACAGCTTTTCGGCTCGGAGCCCGACATTATGGCAGATGCCGCAAGGCATGCCGAAAAATTTAATCCCAATTTTATAGATATAAATATGGGTTGTCCGGCGCCAAAGGTTGCAGGCAACGGCGGTGGCAGTGCGCTTCTTAAAAATCCCCAATTAGCAGAGGATATAGTGAGGGCGGTAGTAAATGCCGTTTCACTTCCCATCACGGTAAAAATTCGTACAGGCTGGGATGAGGATAGCATAAATGCGGTCGAGATTGCAAAGCGTGTAGAGGCGGCGGGTGCGGCGGCAATAACGGTGCATGGCAGAACACGTAAGCAGATGTATGCCCCCGGTATTGATTATAAAACCATATCCGAAGTAAAGCGTGCGGTAAAAATTCCCGTAATCGCCAATGGTGACGTATGTGACGGGAAAAGCGCTAAATATATGTACGAGGTAACGGGCACCGACTTTGTTATGGTGGGCAGAGCCGCAATGGGTAACCCCTTTGTTTTCGAGCAGATAAACGCCTATATGAAGGACGGTACCATTCTTGCGCCGCCGACAATAGAGCAGCGACTCGATGCTATGATGAAGCAAATTGAGCTTATGCTTAAATATAAAGACCCGCACAATGCAATAATGGAATCGCGCAAGCATACAGCGTGGTATTTAAAGGGTATGCGTGGTGCGGCGGCACTAAGACGCGAGTGCGGTGAGATATCAAGTATTGATGATATAAAGGCAATATGCCAAAAAGCACTTGAAGGCAACAAAGATTTGTGATAATATAATTAGGTTGAAAATTATTTAAAGGGGTATATATATGTCCGGACATTCAAAATGGAACAATATTAAGCGCAAAAAGGAAAAAACCGATGCCGCAAAGGCTAAAATCTTTACCAAAATGGGTAGAGAAATCGCAGTCATAGTAAAACAGGGCGGTCCAAACCCTGCCGAAAACAGCAAATTGAAGGATGCTATTGCCAAGGCAAAGGCTGCCAACGTGCCCAACGATAATATCGAGAGAATTATCAAAAAAGCGGCAGGCGAGGGCGATGCTACCAACTATGAGGAATTAGTATACGAGGGCTACGGTCCCAACGGTGTTGCCGTTATAGTTGAAACACTTACCGACAACCGCAACCGTACCGCTGGTGAGATGCGCCATTACTTCGATAAGTGTGGCGGCAACCTTGGTCAGTCGGGCTCGGTTATGTTTATGTTTGACCGTCGCGGTCAAATAGCCATTGAGGCAGAGGGACTCGATGAGGACACCGTTATGGAGGATGCACTCGAGGCAGGCGCCGAGGACTTTAACCTTGACGGCGACGTATTTGTAGTCGATACCGACCCCAACGAGATGGGTACCGTTAGAGATGCGCTCGAGGAAAAGGGCTACAGCTTTGTATCTGCCGAGGTAGCCTATGTACCGCAGACCACCACCGTTATTGATGACGAGGATGCGGCGGCAAAGATGGAAAAGCTTATCGATTTACTTGAAGATAACGACGACGTTCAGGAAATCTGGCACAACTGGGAAATGCCCGAAGAATAGAAAACAGAAATTTAAAACGCGGACACTAATTAGTGTCCGCGTTTTTTATTAGATAATCTATCACGTTTGGCAAGTCTTCGGCTGAATCCTCGCGTGAGGATATTTTCATGCCATCGGTATAAAAATAGAAATTTCTATAAACGTATTTTTCTTTAAGCCATAATCTTTTAATTTCTAATATTCCAAGTCCTTTTTCTTCGCCCTTATAATAAACATCCTTATGCTTTTTTAATTTTTTCGATATTTCTTTGCAGGGTTCAACATATATAGCGCCTATAATATCATCGGACTCTGCATACCAAGCGAAAGAATCACCGTCTTTCTCAAAGCCTAAATTTGTAAGCTGTTGCTCGTCAGACCAGTCGATATTTGCGATAAATTCGAGTTGTTTGTCGGTCGGTTCAATGTTTCTTATTGCAGTTGCCCAATTAGTAATCATTACCGAACACAGTATAGCAGATATTACACACAATGAAATTGCAGGCAGCAGAAGCTTTTTCTTAAAAAAATAAATGCTGACACATATTAAAGCTATAATAATTATTGTAGGTATTGAGTACATATTGATAACCCCTTTAAACTTACCTATTCGGCATAAATAAACTCGTATGTATCGTAATCAAAATCGATTACTGTGCCGTGAAAGGTAATATTTACAACAGCTTTTTCATAGCTTGTTTCAACGGTTAAGTGTTTATTCATCTCCATTAACGCGCTATTAAGATAGTTGCTGCAAATCAAAACTTCGCGGTCGGCAGTTTCAATGAGGGTCATTGAATAATCACCATATCTATTTGTGCCACAGAGGTAATCGAGTAAATTATGTTCGGTACCTGTAAAGGTACGGTAAAGGCAGGGCTCTTTTTCTATATCTAACTTATAGTCTATGCTGTCTAAAACAATATTTGCGTGATAGTCGTCTACCCAAGTGATTTCGGCACCCAAAGCTTTAAGCACAGCGGTAAGCGGTATCTGTTCGTAAATCTGGTCGGAATTAGTATCACTTTTAATTTCGGATAATTTAATGCCAAGTGCCTCACAAATTTTAACACGTAATATTTTATCTCGTGTGTAATGGTAGACCTTAACGTTATCACAATCAATGAGTTGTCCGTTAATATAAAGCGAGGCGTCCTTTGATGTTACTTTTCCGCTCTCGAAGTTAGGTGTGTTTAAGTAATTATCAACAAGCGGCACTATAAAAAATAAAGATATAAGTGTGAGCGTTAACAATACCGCTACTAAAACGATTACAAATTGCTTTTTATTCAAAACAGCGCCTCCAAATTACAAATAAGTGTTGTGTGCGTATATGTATAAAAGGTTTGCGTAATCCAAATATTCAACCAAAATATAACGGTGAGGGTCATCATACGATGAATACTCATCAGTAATAAATAAAAACGCATAGCCGTTATTACTGTTTGGAACTATCCTTTTTGAATTGCAACTTTCCGTTATCTCGGTGCCGATATCTTTAATTTCTTTGGCATCGTCGAGTCCACCCAACACAATATCTCTCGTTTCATCATCCCAGCTTGAGAGGTCCTTCCAACCGCCCGTAGCTATAAGGTTATTTAGGTTCTCTTTTGTGGAGGGGTTACATATTTTAACTACTAAAGCGGTATCGGTTTCGCCAAAAGGATTATCATAATTTTCCGCATAATAAAAAGCAATATCATCGACGGACAGAGTGATATCAAGCTGTGCTTTTTTATTAAGGTTTTTTAAAACCCTTTCGGTTGTTGTTTCGCTCGAAAAATCGCCAAAAAGAACAAGTGCAGTACATAGCACTAAATTTAAAACTAAAGAAATAATTAAAAACTTTTTCATACCTACCTCGAAAAGATAATTTTTATATAAATATTATACTGTTTTGAAAATTTAATGTCAAATCGAAAAGTTAAAAGAACAAGCCTTTCTAGTCGGGCTTGTTCTTTTTTTACTGCCTGTCTCATAGGATAGAATGAGGTTGATAAAATGACGGATAAAAACACCGAGCGCTTTGACTCGGCTTTATATGCTTTGCCGTACGGTATAGCCTCGGTGTTAAGGGCGTTACCGCAAAGCGTCAAAAACGACGTTCAGGAAATCTGGCACAACTGGGAAATGCCCTAAGAATAGAAACAGAGAAAGCAAAAGGCACCGTTATAAACGGTGCCTTTTTTATCTTTTTGGATATTTTAAATTTTCGGGTAGACCAAGGATATAATCGGCAGAAACTCCATAAAATTTGCAAAGAACAGTTAAGTGCTCAAGCGGTAGTTTACGACTGCCATTTTCATATTGGCTATAATATTGTTGAGTCGTGCCTAATAAATCTGCAATGTTTTGCTGTGTTGTTTTCGGCTCGCGGTCTTCGCGTAGCATTCTCAATTTTTCATAATATTCCATTTGGTTAATTTCCTTTTTAAAAATTTTATAAGTTTATTATCTTACATCAAAACTTGTGTATTGACTTTTACATCATAAGTGATGTATAATTAAGCGTAATTGAAAGGAGAATACAGATGGATTTTAGTAAAGAAACAGAAAATTTAATTAACAATGTTATTGCACTTCAAAAGGATAATAAGATAAGTGACACCAGAATGTGCAGAATTTTACACACATCACCAAAATCATTTAAAATTATTAAGCAGGGTGAATTGCCTGACTCGTTTAGGATAGCTCAAATTTACTATATGCACGATTATTTTGGAGTAGATAAGGCATCATTATTCAAAGAACATTATATTATTGAAAAGAAGTAAAAAAGCAAATGCGGTGACTTAAAAACGAAAGAGGAACGGTTATGAAAGATAAGAGAATTGGTGTTGCAGTTGACGATAAGGTTTATTATAAAGTTCGCTTTGCGGCGAAAGCGGAAAATCGCAGCGTAGCGGGGCTTATAAGATATCTGCTTAATCGATACTTAGAGAATTATGAGCGTGAAAAAGGAAATATTAAATTTTAATATCGAAAAAGCAAGTTTAAAAGAAGTGTAGAAAATTTCTACACTTCTTTTTATTTTAAACTTAATAAAAGCGAGTGATATTCTTTGCTTTGCAAAGAGTGATATTTTTGATAAATCAAAAGTGATATTAAAACCTGCGGTTTTAGTGATATTTTATTCGCCAAAAACTGCCGAAGGCAATATCACTTGTCATAAGACAAATATCACTGCGAAGTAATATAACTCGCCGTAGGCGAATAAAACTGTCAAAGTGTTCTTCAGAACACTTTGACAAGGCTTGTTCTTTTTTTACTGCCTGTCTCATAGGATAGAATGAGGTTGATAAAATGACGGATAAAAATACCGAGCGCTTTGACTCGGCTTTATATGCTCTGCCGTATGGTATAGCCTCTCTTTTAAGGGCGTTACCGCAAAGCGTCAAAAACGAGGTGCAAGAAATTAGGCTTCGCGCTAACCGACCGCTAACGCTGACCTACAAATTAAAGCCCGCTTTTGTTAATAAAAATTCGGGCATTTGCTATGAGGTGAATGACGGCGTTTTAACGGTTAGCGCTGCCGACGTATACGATACAGTAAAGGCGCTTTGTAATAACTCAATATATTCACACGTGGGCGAAATGAAGCAGGGCTTTATTACAATGCGCGACGGACACAGAGCAGGTGTTGCGGGTAATTTTTCGGGCGAGAGTGTGTATGATTTCACCTCGGTTAATATTCGTATTGCACGGCAGATTTTTGGTGCGGCAGACTTTTTATACGATAAATATTCATCGGGCGGTATTTTAATTGCGGGGCCTCCTGCCTCGGGCAAGACTACGGTGCTTCGCGATTTTATAAGACAGGCTTCAAACGGTGGCAAACGGGTGGCGGTGGTTGATACAAGGGGAGAAATATCAGCCTGCCACGGCGGCACAATACATAACGATTTAGGCCTTAATACCGACGTGTTGTACGGCATCGAAAAATCTCGCGGAATAGAGCTTGCGCTTCGAACCCTGTGTCCCGAAATTATAGCCTTTGACGAGATTGGAACGCTCGCAGAATTAGAGTCGGTGGCGCAGTGTATAAGCGGCGGCGCCGACGTCATAATGACGGCGCATATCGGCAAGGTGAGTGAGATAGCCGCGCGACCGCTTACAAGAAAAATCATATCGGGCAGATACGTTAAAAAGGTCGCGGTTTTGTCATTGGGTGGCGAGCCGCAGATATTCTCACGAAGGGAGCTTGAAGGGTGCCTTTTGTAATAAAAATATTTGGATTTATTTTTATTGTGGGTGCAACAACGTTATTTGGTATTACCCTTACGCAAAGGCTTAAATTGCGCCTTTCCACGCTTAATTGGTTTGTGGGTGCTACCGAAGAAATTGCCGAAAAAATACGCTATTCGTCGGCGGAATTACCCCATATTGTGCGTAGCATTTACGAATATGATACCTATTTGATTGTAGACGAGCCTTTTAGGGTTACCCTTAAAAACACAGGACTTGACTCGGATGACAAAAGGGTAATTGAGGAGTTTTTCAGCACGCTCGGTATGGGGGACTCGGAGTCACAGGTTAAGCGGTGCGAAGTATACAAGCGGCAACTGTTAAGACGACTTGAGCATGCCGATAAGGAATTTCATGAAAAGTCGCGGCTCTATACTCGCCTCGGCTTTCTTGGTGGAATAGGTATAGTAATTATGCTAATTTAGAGGTAAGAAAATGGATGTAGATTTTATTTTTAAGGTGGCGGCTATCGGCATAATTGTTACGGTGCTAAATCAGGTGCTTGTGCGTTCGGGACGTGAGGAACAGGCAATGCTTACCACCCTTGCAGGACTTGTGGTGGTGTTGCTTATGATAGTAAACGTTATTGCCGATTTATTTGATACCGTTAAAAAACTTTTCGGTCTTTAAAAATGCAATTATTCGCTTTACTTGCTCTATGCTTGGTTGCGGCGGCCGTTGCCATCGTTCTCGGTCAATACAAAAAGGAATACGCCATAGCTGTAACGGTGGCGGTGGGGGCAATGCTCATAATGTCGGCAGCGTCCTTTGTTATTCGCCCCATTACCGAAATTGCCGATAAATTACGAAATGCAGGGGTAAACACCGAGTTCTTTTTTGTTGCAATAAAGGCGTTGGGACTCGGCTACGTCACCCAATTTATAGCCGACACCTGTCGCGATTTTGGTCAGACCTCGCTTGCCGCCAAGGCAGAGTTTGTGGGCAGGGCGGCAATGTTCGTAATTTCTTTACCTTTAATAAACAGTCTTTTTGATGCGGTGACATCGCTTGTGGGTTAAAAATGAAAAGGATTATAGTTTTAATAATACTTATCTTTTGTTTCTCGGTAACGGCAAGTGCCGAGGATAACGATTTTTATAATGACGCGCGTCAGCTTAGCGGCTTTGATTCGGTTGCCGACAGTCTGCCTGATGAGGTGCAAAGGCTGTTTAGGGAAAACGGCATTGATACACAAAACGTCAATTGGGTAGAAAATCTTGATAGCGGTAACCTCTTTAAAATGATATGGTCGTTTATATCGGCAGGCGGCAAAACTCCCTTTTTGGCATTGGCAGAGCTTTTGGCAATAATTATAATTTATGCCACAGTCAATGCTTTCACCGATGAAAAGGGTGGACTGGCACCAACACTATCATATATTTTTTCGGTAATAATTGCGCTTGCGCTTATTAAAAACATAATAGGTTCTATTAACGGCTGTGTGTCAGCGGTTTCGGGTACGGGGGTTTTTATGCTCTCCTTTGTGCCGGTGTATGCCGGCATAATTACGGTGGGCGGCGCACCTGCTACCGCCGTTTCGTCAAGCGCGTTGCTGCTCGGTGCAGCAGAACTCGTAGTGTCGGCCTGCGCCTTTTTAATAGTGCCGCTTATGAGCGCGTATTTAGGGCTTGGCGTTGCTACGGGTATGTCACCGCTTATTAAGGATAGCGGTGTGGCAGATGCCGTAAAAAAGGTGGCAATGTGGATTTTGTCCTTCTGCTTTACGCTCTTTTTAGGGCTTTTATCCATGCAGACCGCCATCGGTACGAGTGCCGATAGTATGTCGGTCAAAACGGCAAAATTTATGGTAGGCTCCTTCGTGCCCGTCGTCGGCTCGTCGCTCAGTGAAGCCTTAACAACGGTTATTGGCTCGGTAGCAGTTTTAAAAAACTCGGTGGGTATTTATGCGGTTATTGCCATTTTGGCGTTGCTTTTACCCGTGGTTATCGAGCTTTTATTGTGGCGGCTGTGCATTATGGTCTGCATTATGGCATCGGGTATGTTTTCGCTACCCAAAATACCGCAGATATTAAAGGCGGTCGACTCGGTTTTCGCGTTGCTTATAGGCATAATTCTTTTTGTGGGTGCGCTTTTTATAATTGCGCTCGCTCTCGTTGCAAGGGCAGGTGGTTAAGGTGAAAAATATAAGCCAAATAGTTTTAGGGCTTAGCGCCGCGGCAATATTTATAGGCGCTATGTTTATTTTGTCGCCGTCGGGAAGCACAAACAAATCGGTCAGATACGTGTTTGCGCTTACCTTTTTATGCGCCTGCATTGGACTGTTCGCTGGCATTTCGGGTGTTAAATTTGATTTTACGACTCAAAACAAAGCGCCCGATTACACCACCGCAAAAAAACTAACCGAGCATCAAGCAGAGTATATCTGTGCCGCGGCGCTGAATGACAAAAATATTTCCTTTGATAAAATTTTGGTTAGTACGGATATTGATGAGAGCTCGGGCATATTTATTAGTAATATAGAGGTCTATTCGGCGGCAAATGACGAGCTTATAAAAAAGATTATTAACGAAACGGTATTGACAAAAGAGGTGACGGTTAGGTGAATGAATGAAAAACTAAAAAATATATTTGCAAATTTAAAAAATGGTAAGCTTGTTTTTATTTTAGGTATTTGCGGCATTTTACTTATATTTTTATCAACCCTTTTTACAGGCAAACAGGATAAAGGTGCAAGCGAAACCGCCTTTGATACCGAAGAATATCGCGAGCAATTAGAAAGCAACGTAGAAAGCGTTGTTAAATCTATAAGCGGGGCTAAAAGCGTTTCGGTTATGGTGACGCTCGATACGGGGGTTACCTACAATTATGCCGACGAAACGAGGTACAACAAAAGTGACCGTCAAAGCAGCGATACCACCGACGTTTCGACCGATAGCGAGAATAAATACATAGTTGTTACCGATGCTTCGGGTAATGAAAAACCGCTTATTATAAACGAGCAATTACCGCTTGTGCGAGGCGTGGCGGTGATTTATTCGGGCAACGGCTCAAGGGTTGTTTCAGAACAAATCAAAGAGGCATTGATGGCGACTCTTGATATAACGTCAAAACGAATTTATATAACAGACACAGGGGGCTATTAAAATGAAAAAAGGTACAATACTTGGCAAAAGTCAAATAATTTTAGCGGTAATGGTGTTGGCGCTCGGCGCGGCGGTGTGGTTTAACGTTAAATACTCGTCCGATTCTAAAAACGGCAATAAATATTTAGGTCAGGCAGAATACGTTGATAATACCTCGGGGGAAGCTTTGCAGACGGGTGCCGAGAGTGATTATTTTGTAACGGCTAAAAAGGAGCGCGATTCGGCAAGGGATGACACCAAGGCCGATTTGCAAGAAGCAATTAAAAATGCCAAGGGCAACACCGAGGCAATAGCCAAGGCGAGCGATAAGGCCGCTTCGATAGCGGCAAGGGAGACGGCCGAGCAAAATATTGAGGCACTGCTTAAAGCAAAGGGCTTTAAAAAGGCGCTCGCAATAATAGGGGATAACGATATAAACGTTGTGGTTAAGGCCGACTCGTTGACGGCACAGCAAACGCTGCAAATTCAGGATATAGCAGCCTCTCAAAGCGGCTATACGGCAGATAAAATAAAAATTCTTACAGTAAAATAGTTGTGTTTGTGAAAAAATGTGTTATAATAGATACATAAAGAAGTTAAAAGGAGGCTTTTCCTATGAATAATAATTGGGGAGACCTTGGTATCAATACCGACGTTGTTGAAAAAATCGTTGAGGTTGCTGTCTTGGAGATTGACGGCGTTGCAGGCATCGCAAACAAAAGTTTTGACCTAACAGGTGCAATTAGCACAGGTAAGGTGCTTAAGGGCGTTAGCGTTGTAAGCAAAAATGGTGGTGTTGACATTAACGTTTATATCACCGTTAAAGAGGGCGTTAAGGTTAAGTCGGTTGCCGAGGCTGTGCAGGCCAACGTTAAAGAGCACGTTCAGGATATGACGGGAAATGCCATTACACGCGTTAACGTTTTCATTGCCGATATGGTTCTTGATAGTGCCGAATAAAAAACTAAAATGCTAATTAAAAGGGTGACTTCGTCACCCTTTTTTCTTTTTTGACATTAGGTTTACATAAAACCTATAAAAGCCCACCGCCGTTTGACAAAAAAATCAAATACGTAAGGGTATAATGGTTGTAAGTCACATTAAAATTCGGTGGTGGTTAAAATGAAGGATAATACAAAAATTCAAAGGCTTGGCGGCAAAATTGCGGTAAACGATATTTTGGTTTTACTTACAAAGCAGTTAATCTTTGCGCTTTTCGGCTTTTTTACAACCCGAGCGCCCGTTTTCGGCGGACTTTTGCCCTTTGGCATTAGCGTTGTGGGTGGCAGCGTGCTTAAATACTGCGCTGCGGCAACACTCGGCGCGCTTATAGGCTACATATTACCGACAGGTGAGATTTTAACCTTCAGATATATGGCGGCGGCGCTCGGCATTACCGCCATTAAGCTTTTAATAAGCGGCGTCAGCAAGGAAAACAAAAAGCCGATTATATCGGCGCTAATTGTCTTTGCCGTAGTATTTTCGGTGGGTGTGGTTACGGTTAAAAAGGATGTCTACGATATGCTGACGGCATTAACCGAGGCCTTGCTTGCGGCAGGTGGCGCATATTTTATAAAGTCGAGTGTGCTATCCCTTTCGCGCGATGAAATATCACTCTCGGTCGAGGAGCTAAGCGCTGTACTGATTAGCGTATCACTGCTTCTTTCGGGCTTTTTCGGTATAAGCGTTTTAGGAATTTCCATAGGCAGAATTTTAAGCATAGCCCTTATTTTATCGGCGGCACGTTTCGGCTCTATTGCCATAGGTACGATTTGCGGTGTAGCATTCGGCTTTGCGTCGCTTCTTTGCGGAGGTGACGGCACCGCCATTATTCTTTTCTCATTTGGCGGAATGCTTAGCGGTGTATTCTCTCGGCTTGGCAAATATGCCGTTATAATATCCTTTATGATTTCTGCCTTTATAAGCGTTGCCTTTACCTACAACGAGTTTTCGGTTATATACATAATCGAGACCTGTGTCGGCGCGGTGATATTTTTGTTAATTCCAAAGGCGTTTGGCATTAAAATAGGTAAAATTTTATCCCCCGCACCCGAAACCGAGGTGCCCGTAGGGCTTAAAAAATCGGTAAAAATGCGACTCGGCTTTGCCGCTAATGCACTGGGCGACGTATCCCAAACGGTCGAGCACGTGGCGGTTGAGCTTTCAAAAATAAATGCCCCCGATTTTGATGGTGTTGTAAAAGGGGTAGAACGTGACGCCTGTCGCGGTTGTACCCTTAGAATTCACTGTTGGGAGGCGAAAAAGAGGGAAACCACCGATGCCGTAATCGAGATGACCGCGGCGGTTAAAAACGGCGAGTATATGCCACAAAATTTTGCCCCCGATGAATTCAAAGGCAGATGCCTAAGGCTCGATTCGGTAGGTAATTCGCTATTTAAAAATTACACCGATTATGCCTCGCGCATAGCCGCAGAAAACAGGCTTGACGAGGTGCGAAGCGTCGTTACCGACCAGTTTGAAGGCATAAGTGAAATGTTAAACGATTTATGTCGCGAAATAGATGCCGACGAGGGCTTTGATAACACCTCTGCCGAGATGGTTGCAGCGGCGCTTAAAAACATTGACGTGCGGCCGAGTGAATGCTCCTGTAAAATTGATAAATACGGCAGAATGACGGTTGAAATACGGCTTACCGATACTCGCGACGTGTTAATTAACCGCATACACATAATGCGGCAGGTGTCATTGGCTTGCGACCGCGATTTTGATGCGCCCGTTGTTACAAAAATCGGTAACGAAACCCTAATAACCATTAGTGAACGCCCTGTTTTAAGGGCAGATATCGGTGTTAGTCAAATCGCCTGCTCTAAGCACTCTATGTGTGGGGACGCCTATAATTATTTCCTCGACGGCAAGGGTAGGGTTATAATGGTGCTGTCGGACGGCATGGGTACGGGCGGTCGCGCCGCAGTTGACGGCGCTATGGCATCGGGACTGATAGGAAGGCTTATCAAGGCGGGCTTCGGGTATGACTGTTCACTGCGTATTTTGAATTCATCCATGCTTTTTAAATCAACCGACGAATCGCTTGCCACGGTGGATATTTCGGTAATAGACCTGTTTAGCGGCAAAACCGAGCTTTTAAAGGCGGGTGCCGCACCAACCCTTGTGCGCCGGTCGGGCAGAACGGGTAAGGCACAAAGCAGCTCTCTCCCCGTTGGCATTTTAAGGGATATCGGCTTTGATAAGGCAACAATTCGTCTTAAAAAGGGCGATATACTGCTCATGCTGTCCGACGGTGCAGTAAGCGAGGGCACCGAATGGATATGCGCCGAGCTTGAAGCCTGGGGTGAGGGTGATGCAAAGGAGCTTAGCGAGCATATTGCTATGTGTGCCAAGCGCAGACGCGAGGATAATCACGAGGACGACATAACCGTTATGGCGGCAATAATAGAAAAAAACTCCCAAGCTTTTTAGCTTGGGAGTTTAGTTTTGGCGTCTAACAACACCGTATTCATCGTCTAATCTAAAATAAGGACAACCCTTAAAATTTGAGGATAGAAGTCTTACGTATTCATCCTCATCTAAATTAGCAATGCATACGTATTCTTCAGTGTCTTCATCGTATACGTAGTTTACACAGTTTTCGCAATTCATATCATCACCATTTTTATTTTATGTTTTCGGGGCTCCCTCGTCAGATGGAGGCTTATGAGAATAGTAACATAAAATATATCTTTTGTCAAAAACATTTGATGTAAGGTCTTTTTGTCCCAAAAGTTATCCCTTTGCAGTGCGAGTGAGAAGAATAATAACATATAGTGCAATTTTAATTGTAAAATTTATATTTTTATGTTAAAATAAAATGAATATATATTGATAGGAGAAATTTAGGTGTCTTTTCCGCTTGAAAATATAAGGAATTTTTGCATAATTGCACATATCGACCACGGCAAGTCGACCCTTGCCGACCGTCTGCTTGAAAAGACAAGCTCGGTATCCGAAAGGGAAATGGAAGAGCAGATTCTTGACAGTATGGATTTAGAGCGCGAGCGTGGTATTACCATTAAGTCGCACGCCGTAACCCTTTACTATACCGCAAACGACGGACAGGAATATGAGCTTAATTTAATAGATACCCCCGGTCACGTTGACTTTAACTATGAGGTTTCACGTTCACTCGCCGCCTGCGAGGGTGCGGTGCTGGTTGTTGATGCATCACAAGGCATCGAGGCGCAGACCCTTGCCAACACCTATTTGGCGGTTGACCACGGACTTGAATTGCTGCCCGTAATCAATAAAATTGACCTGCCCTCTGCTGAGCCCGAGCGTGTTATAAACGAAATTGAGGATATAATCGGTATACCCGCCGAGGATGCGCCCAAGGTATCGGCAAAAACAGGTATCAATATTGAGGAAGTGCTCGAGCGCATCGTTACCGATATACCAGCCCCTAAGGGCGAGCGCAACGCACCGCTTTCGGCACTCATTTTTGACTCCTACTACGATGCTTACAAGGGCGTAATAGTTTATTTTAGAGTAGTTAGCGGTCGCATTAAAACGGGCGATACCATAAAGATGATGGCAACGGGTGCAACCTTTGATATTGTTGAAATCGGTCGCAAGAAGGCAACGTCACTTGAACCCTGCGACTGTCTTGAAGCGGGTGAGGTTGGTTATCTTGCCGCATCAATTAAGACGGTTAGCGAGGCGCGCGTTGGTGACACAATTACACTTGCCGACAACCCTGCCGAGCAGGCGCTTGCAGGCTACCGCAAGGTTAATCCCGTAGTTTTTTGCGGTATATACCCTGCCGACGGCGCACATTATGAGGATTTGCGCGAGGCGCTCGAGAAGTTGCAGCTTAACGATGCGTCCCTGCTTTACGAGGCCGAAACCTCAAAGGCGTTGGGATTTGGTTTCCGTTGCGGCTTTTTAGGACTTTTGCACATGGAAATTATCGAGGAGCGACTCGAGAGAGAATACAATCTCGATATCATCACAACGGCACCAAGCGTTATTTATAAGTTTGATTTAGCCGACGGCACCACCGTCGATGTCGATAACCCGACAAACTATCCCGACCCTGCCGTAATTACTGCGGCGTACGAGCCTGTTGCCGACGTGCATATTTATAGCCCGAGCGACTACGTTGGCGCCATTATGCAGCTGTGCGAGGAGCGTCGCGGCGTTTACACCGATATGAAGTATATGGGTGACCGTGTTGATATTCATTACATTATGCCCATCGGTGAAATTATTTACGACTTTTTTGATGCACTTAAATCTCGCACCAAGGGTTATGCTTCCTACGACTATGAGGTTAAGGGTTATGAGAAATCTAACCTTATAAAGCTCGACGTGCTTATTGCGGGCGACGTTGTCGATGCACTTTCGTTTATAGTGTTCTCCGAGAATTCTTATTCACGTGCACGCCGCATTGCCGAAAAGCTAAAGGATTATATCCCTCGTCAGCTTTTTGAGGTGCCCATTCAGGTTGCTGTTGGCGGCAAGGTAATTGCACGTGAGACCGTTAAGGCTATGCGCAAAGACGTACTTGCCAAGTGCTATGGCGGTGATATTACCCGTAAGAAAAAGCTGCTCGAAAAGCAAAAAGAAGGTAAAAAGAGAATGCGCAAGCTTGGTAGCGTAGAGGTGCCGCAGGAGGCATTTATGGCGGTACTCAAGCTTGATGAATAAAGGTGACAGGATATGTATTACAGACATAATTTAGACTGCTATAACTACCCTGAGCAGAGCGACGAGCATATGATAGAGGTGCCGCACCTTCGCGACGTAGACCTCAATGAAGATTATCCCTATTTGCAAAAGAGCCTATGGTTTAAAATACAAAGGGTGGCTTGCTGGTTGCTTCTTAATTGCATTGTTTTTTGGCTTTTGCGTATTACACACGGCCTTAAAATTCACGGCAAGGAAAATCTTAAAAAATATAAAAAAGAGCTTGAAAACGGTGCCATTACCATTGCGAACCACGTTTTTATGTGGGACTATATATGTGTTATGAAGGCAATTCGCCCACGCCTTGGTTTTTTTCCTGCGTGGAAAACCAATTTAGAGGGACCAAACGGTCCGCTTATAAGAATGGCGGGCGGTATACCCGTGCCGACCGGCAAGGTTGCCTGCATGAAAAAGTTTAAGGATGCGCTGGATGAGGTTTTCGAGAGCAAAAAATGGATGCACTTTTATCCCGAAGGCTCAATGTGGTTTTTCTATCCCGATATTCGTCCCTTTAAAAAGGCGGTATTTCAGTATGCGGTGCGTTATGACCGCCCGATAGTGCCGCTTGCCTTTTCCTTTAGACCGAGAAATAAGTTCCAGCGACTTTTCGGCAAAACCCCACTTGTTGATTTAACGATTGGCGAGCCTATGTTCCATAACAAAGAGCTTCCAAAGGGTGACGCGGCACGAGAATTGCAAGAGAGGGCATATCATATTATGCAGACCATGGTTGGCCTTACACCCGACAGCCCCTATTATAACACAAATCTTGATATTGCGACCTATAAAAAAACTATGTAACGGATAAAAAAAGCGATGTGTAGGTTTTCTACACATCGCTTTTTTGTTTTGTTTAATGAACCAAAATACAACCCTGAGGGCAGACCTCGGCGCATTTGCCGCAGTTGATACACTTTGCGGTATCAATGTGTGCTAAGAAGTTTTCAACCGAAATGGCACCCGTTTCGCACACCTTGGTGCACTTCATACAACCGATACACGAGGCGGAGCATTTCTTTCTTGAAACGGCGCCTTTTTCAAGGTTGTGGCAATTAACGGTGACCTTGGTGTCGTAGGGGATAAGCGAAATAACCGAGCTGGGACAGGTCTTTGCGCACTTGGCACAGCCAACACACTTTTCGCGGTTTACCTTTGCGATGCCGTCAACTATCTTAATGGCATCGTAGTCGCAGACGTTCACGCAGTCGCCAAAACCAAGACAACCGTATTTACACTGTAACTGACCGCCATATAAAAGCTTTACCGAAGCGCAGGATTGTCTGCCCTCGTAAAGATAATCGACGTTTGCCTTATCTAAACCGTGATTGCAGCCCACAACGGCAACAAATTGTTCGGTTTTAATTTCAACGCCAAGAAGCTCGGATAGTGCTTCAGAGGTAGCCTTACCACCGGGGGTACATTTATAAGGCTCGGCCTCGCCCGATGCGATGGCCTCGGCATAACCGTCGCAGCCTGTATATCCGCAAGCACCGCAGTTGGCACCCGGCAGGCATTCTCTTATTTTTGATACCTTTTCGTCAACGGGTACGTGCATAATAACCGATGCTACCGATAGAATTATACCAAAGACGAAGCCGACGGCGGTAATGATTAAAACGGCATATAATATTTCCATACATTAACCTCCTATTCCGGCAAAGCCAAGGAATGAAAGGGAAACAATTGCCGCAGCAATTAGTGTGATGGGCAGTCCCTTTAAAAATTCGGGTATATCGCTTCGGTCAAGACGCTCACGTACGCCTGCAAAGATTACCATTGCAAGCATAAAGCCAAGACCTGCAGCCAAAGCGTTTATGAGGGAATCAAAATAGTTGTAGCCCTTTGTGAAGTTGAGCATTGTAATACCAAGCACCGCACAGTTTGTGGTGATAAGGGGCAAGTAAATACCCAATGCTTGGTAAAGGCTTTTAATGTACTTTTTAAGCGTAATTTCCAAAAGCTGAACAATAGCGGCTATAACCAAAATGAATAAAAGTGTTTGCAGATACTGAAGTCCCAGCGGCGTTAAAACGTATGCGTAAAGCGGATACGTAACAGCGGTGGCAATAATCATAACCAAGGTTACGGCAACACTCATACTAAATGCCGTATCAATCTTTTTAGAGGTGCCAAGGAAGGGGCAAATACCGAGGAATTTTGATAAAATCATATTTTCGGTAAGCAGACCCGCAAGCAAAATGGGAATAACGTTACTGAACATCTGCTGCCACCTCGCTTTCCTTAGTGCAGCTGTCCTTCATAGGACAGTCGCCACAGCCCGTGCAGTTAACGGGCTCCTTACCTTTAATGGTTGCAAGCTTATTGGATACGGCAACAAGCACGCCGAATACAAAGAAGCCACCGGGGGGCAGAAGCATAACTATCATCGGGTCAATAAAGTTTACGGTTACGGGCAGTGAGAATATTGTGCCTGCACCTATAATTTCACGAATTGCGCCCATAAGGGTAAGCGTTGCGGTAAAGCCGATGCCCATACCGAGTCCGTCAAGAACACTCGGTAATACAGAGTTTTTAGAAGCGAACATTTCGGCTCTGCCCAAGATTATGCAGTTAACAACGATAAGGGGCAAATATATGCCGAGAGACGCATCTATTGATGGTAAAAATGCTTTAACAAGCATCTGTACCACCGTTACAAAGCCCGCAATAATGGTTATGTATGCAGGAATTCTTACCTTATCGGGAATTACGTTTCTAAGCAAGGAAATAACCAGGTTAGAACCAATAAGAACAAGTGTAGCGGCGGCGCCCATACCAATGCCGTTTATGGCGGCGGTCGTAACCGCTAAGGTGGGGCAGGTGCCGAGCATAAGTCTTAAAACAGGGTTTTCTTTAATAATGCCGTTGGTGAAATAAGATAAATATTTGTTATTTTTCATTATTGCACCTCCGTAGTTTCGGTAATCGGCACCAGCATTGAGCCGGCGTTTTGTAAATATTCGTTAAATATTTTGAATGCTTCGTTTACGGCGTTAGTTACCGCGCGTGAAGTAATCGTAGCACCCGTAACGGCGTTTATCTCATTGTCCTTAGCGCCATTTTTAACAACCACAACGTCGGCGCCCTTGCCTGCGAATTGCTCGTAAAAGTCGGGCTTGGTTGCGTTTTGACCAAGACCGGGAGTCTCGTCGGCGGCACTAAGAAT
The DNA here is from genome assembly GCA_015066295.1 of Oscillospiraceae bacterium. Lineage (GTDB taxonomy): Bacteria > Bacillota > Clostridia > Oscillospirales > Acutalibacteraceae > SIG565. The sequence continues at coordinate 5,672 of SVOR01000018.1, read as the reverse complement.
ATTTATGCCGATAATCTTGTTTTCGGGCGATATAGCGGTCATAACCTTAACGTCACCGCCATAGCCTTTGGCTGTGGTTGTGATAATATATCCCTTTAACACACCCATCTCGGTTACACCATAGATTTGGTCGGTCATAGCATCGTATTTGTCGCCCTTAATAAGTGCCGACATTGCCGAGTTGGCGGTCGTTGCCTCGATTTCGGCAATCTTATCCTTGGTTATATCGTTTGTAAAGGCAAGTGCCGCCGATATAACAAGGCAGACGGCGGTTAAAACGATAATCGCCTTAAAGACGTCACCGTATTTTTTAAAGAAAGAAATATTACTCATCTTTTGCCGCCTCCGTTCCAAAGGGTTTACGTGCGGTAAGGTGATTTATGTGGGGCACTAAAATATTCATAAGAAGTATTGCATAGGAAACACCCTCGGGAAGTGCTGCAAACTCACGTATAATTACGGTGAGCAGACCGCAACCAACACCGAATATTACCTGACCGAGCGGTATAGCAGGGCTTGTAACGTAGTCGGTCGCCATAAAGAAGGCACCGAGGAAAAGTCCACCGCTTAAAATAGCGGCAAAGGGGTCAACACCCAAAATCAGTGAGAATATAAATACCGTACCGATAAAGCAAACGGGTATGGTTGGCGCAATAACGCGGCGAAGCATAAGATATATACCGCCGATAAGAAGTAATAGCGCCGAGGTTTCACCAATTGAGCCTGCATGCATACCGAGCAGTAAATCTTTAAGGTGATATGTACCTGCCTCGGCAGCAAGCGGAGTTGCCGAGCTTACAATTTCGCCAAACGGCTCATAAAATTTCGTCATAGCCGCAGGGAAGGAAACAAGAAGTACAATTCTTGCGGCAATAGCGGGGTTAACGAAGTTCTGACCCAAGCCGCCAAACATCTGCTTAATAACAATTATGGCAATTGCACTGCCGACTGCCGCCATCCATAAGGGTAGGCTTGACGGTAGGTTAAGCGCCAACAAAAGACCCGTAACCACCGCGCTTAAATCAGTTAGTGAATTTTCTTTTTTGGTAAGTTTGTTCCAAACAAATTCGCTAAGCACGGCAGAAGCTATGCTTACTAACACCATAAGCGCTGCACGATAACCAAATATAATCATACCGTATATCGTGGCGGGAAGCAGAGCGATTATTACGTCAAACATAATGCCGCCCGTAGAGTCGGGAGTATGTAAATGCGGCGAAGAGGAAACTATAAACTTATTTTGCATTTTGTAACCTCCTCAATTCATATTTGCCTGTGCGCATTGCCGCGGTAAGCGGACGTCCTGCGGGGCAGACGTAACTGCAGCTGCCACACTCAATACAGGCTGTAACGTTAAGATTTTCAAGATTTGCAAAGTTGTGGTCAATAGAATGCTCAACCGCACCGGGTGCCAAATACATCGGGCAGGCGGCGGCACAGCGACCGCAACGAATACAGGGTGTCGTGCGTATGGGCTTAATATTTTTAAAGCACAGCACGGCGTTGGTCTGTTTTGCAATTACCGTTTCGGTATCCTTAATGGCGGTACCCATCATAGGTCCACCAAGCAGAATTTTTTCAACGTCCTCATCGACACCGCCGCAGAAGTCGAGAATATCCTGTACCGAAGCACCAATGGGAGCTATAACGTTTTGCGGATTTTTAATGGCGTTTCCGTCAACCGTAATACGCTTTGAAACAAGGGGCATACCCGTTTTTAAGAATCGGTAAAGCGTTGCCACACTTGTAATATTCATAACGGCACAGCCTACGTCGGCAGGCAATTTGCCAAGCGGTATCTTTTTACCCGTTGCGGTGTAGACAAGCATCTTTTCGGCACCCTGCGGATAGCTTGTGTCAAGACACATAAGCTTTACGTTATCCTCGGGGTCCTGTATATCGCTTGCAATTTCATATAATTTTTCAATTGCCTTGGGTTTGTTGCCCTCAATGGCAATGATTACCTTTTTAAGCTCAAATGCGTCACGCAAAAGGTAAACGCCCTTTAAAATGTCGTCATAGCTTTCCATACATTCACGGTAGTCGCTCGTTATGTAGGGCTCACATTCGGCACAGTTGATAATAAGGGTATCAATTTCGGGCTTCAAGAGGGCCTCTAACTTAATATGCACGGGGAAGCCTGCACCACCAAGACCAACAAGTCCACACTCGCGGCAGGCCTTAACAATGCCCTTTGCCGTTTTAACCCTGTGGGGTTTAAGTGACGGGTCGGGTGTCATTTCACCGTCCGACTCAATAACAATGGCATTAACGGGACCGCCGGGCTGATGGATTTTTTTAATATCCTTAACGGTGCCCGAAACAGACGAGTGAATCGGTACCGAAAGCGGTGCGTCGCTGTCGGCAATTACGGTGCCGACAAAAACCTTATCGTCCTTTTTAACTGTGGGGGTGCATTCAGCGCCGATATGCTGCTTTAGGGGAATTGTCACAACGGCGGGAGCAGGCATAACAACCGATTCCTTTTCGGCAGTATGTTTGCTGTGTGGCAGATGTGCGCCACCCCTTAGCTTTGCAATTGGTTTAAGAATTGATTCTTTAAAACTCACAAATCTTCCTCCAATATATTTATTATATATAAATCATACACTAAACATAATAACATATTAGTTACAATTTTACAAGAATTTGTTGACAAGAGTCAGAATTTACTATAAAATATAAAAATGAAATTCAGTTTCAATTTCGAGGTGTTTTATGAAAACGGAATACAAAACAAAACAAAAAAGCCTTATAGAAAGGCTCCTTATAGAGAATAGGGACAGGCATCTAACGGCCGATGATATTACCGATTTATTGCGTGCAAAGGGCGATGACGTAGGTCGTACAACGGTTTATCGCACGCTTGAAAGGTTGGTGCGCGATAACAAGGTGCGCCGCTTTTCTATGCCGCAGGGCGACAGCGCTTGTTATCAGTATATCGAGGAAGGCAAAAAGTGTAGCGAGCATTTTCATCTTAAATGTAGTGTTTGCGGCACCCTTTTACATATGGAATGTGAGCAGATGTCTCTTTTAAACAGTCATATTGCCGAGCATCACGGCTTTAAGGTGGATAATTTTAAGACGGTCTTGTACGGCGTGTGCGGAAATTGTGTAGGGGAAAACCAATAATGAAAAGAGCTTTTATTTTAATACTTGTTTGCTTGCTTGCCTTATCGGGTTGTGCGGTAAGGACGGAAAGTCAAAAAATTGACATCGTTGCAACCAACTTTGCCGAGTATGATTTTGCGCGTGCGGTGGCGGGTGATAAGGCACAGGTGCATCTGCTTATTCCCGCAGGCAGCGATATGCATTCCTTCGAGCCGACGGCGCTCGATATAGCCACCATAACTGACAGCGAAATGTTTATTTATATCGGCGGCGAGTCGGATAGTTGGGTAGAAAAAATAATAAAAAATATTGATACTAAAAAGACCAAGACGTTAAAAATGATGGAGTATGTGTCACTCATTTCGGATGACGAGCATGGATTTGACGAGCATATATGGACCGCTCCTTCAAATGCCAAAAAAATGATTGCGGCAATAAGTGACTCCCTTTGCGAAATTGACAAAGAAAATGCCGATTATTACCGCCAAAACGCCGAAAAATATATTGGCGAAATTGAGGCCGAGGCCGCCGCAACAAAGAAGGTTATAGCCGAGGCAAAGCATAAAAAAATCGTGGTTGCCGACCGCTTTCCATTTAAGTATTTTGCCGAGTATTACGGACTTAATTTCGTCGCGGCTTTCGGTGGTTGCGAGCACGATACCGATGCCGATATTGCCACCGTTACACGTCTTATTGATGCTGTAAATAAGGACAAGCTTTCGGCGGTATTTCATATTGAACTCAGCACAAAAAACGTGGCAGAAACGGTGGCGAAGGCAACGGGTACCGAAGTTTTAGAGCTTCATTCGGCACACAATATATCAAGTGATGATTTTAACAACGGGGTTACCTATTTGGATATTATGAAACGCAACAAAACGGCGCTTCAGAAAGGACTCAACTAATGGCACTTATAACAGTTGAAAATTTAACCAAAAGCTTTTCGGGCAACACAGTTTTGCTTGACGTAAGCTTTTCGGTCGAGCGTGGCGACACGCTTTATATCGTGGGCGAAAACGGTAGCGGTAAAACAACCCTTATAAAGCTGTTGCTCGGTCTTATGGATGCGTCGTCGGGCAAGATAGTCTTTGACGGCATAAGCAAAAATCAAATCGGCTATATGCCGCAGCAAAATGAAATTCAGTCCGATTTCCCTGCAAGCGTCAGCGAAATTGTAATGTCGGGCTTTTTAAATCGTGCAACGCTAATGCCTTTTTACACTAAAAAGCAAAAAGAGAATGCCGAGGGCATAATGAAAAAGCTTCATATTGAGGAGCTTAAAAACGCCTCCTTCCGCGACCTTTCGGGTGGTCAGAAGCAACGCGTGCTACTCTGTCGCGCGCTTTGTGCCGCCAACGGAGTGCTGCTGCTTGATGAACCGCTAACAGCGCTCGACCCGCTCGCCTCTGCCGAGTTTTACGACGTTTTGGCCGATTTAAAGGAGCAGGGTGTTACCGTTATTATCATTTCACACGACGTACAATGTGCCGTTAAATACGGCGATAAAATACTGCATTTGGGTCGCAATGAAACCTTTTTTGGCACCTCGCACGAATATTGCCATTCGGAGATTGGCAAAAAAATGTTAGTGGAGGGGCACAGTCATGATTGAGTATATTTTATCCTTCCTTCAATATGATTTTATGCGAAACGCTCTGATTGTTGGGCTTTTAATAGCGGTCTGCTGTGCGCTTCTTGGCGTAAGTTTAGTGCTTAAAAGATTTTCAATGATAGGTGACGGCCTCTCCCACGTCGGTTTTGGCGCATCGGCTCTGGCGCTCGCCCTTGGCTTTGCACCGCTTTACGTTGCGATTCCCACCGTTATAATAGCGGCATTTTTAATGCTTCGCATAAACAAAAACAGCAAAATTAACGGCGACGCAATTATCGCCCTCGTTTCGAGTAGTGCCTTGGCAATCGGCTACACCGCCCAAAAATTGTCGGGTGGCGGCAATATAGATATTAGCAACTATATGTTCGGCAGTATCTATACGGTATCGAAAGAGGACGTAATAATTACGGTGATTTTATCGGTCTTGGTGTTGGCGCTTTACGTTGTTTTTTACAACAAGCTTTTTGCCATCACCTTTGATGAGGATTTTGCCGCCGCAACGGGTGTAAAAACAGGCGCATATAACTCATTATTAGCCGCCCTCACCGCCGTTACGGTGGTTATCGGTATGCGTATGATGGGCGCATTGCTTATTTCGAGTCTTATAATTTTCCCTGTACTTACGGCATCAAGGCTCTGCAAAAACTACCGCTCGGTCATTATATCATCGCTTATAATTTCGGTTTTCAATTTCCTCACAGGCCTTGTTTTGTCAATTGTTTTAAACACATCCCCCGGCTCGAGTGTGGTCATCGTCAGCCTCGCAGTTTTTGTTATACTGTCGGTTGTAGGTAGAATTTTTAAGAAATAAAAAACACAGGGGAAACCGTGCTTCTCATAAGGATGTTTAAGAAAATCCAATAAAGAAGCCGGTTGACGAGTGCAAAAAAATAATGCTTGTGAGAAAATCACAAGCATTATTTTTTATGCTTATATTGACAATCCATAG
>SVOR01000017.1 GCA_015066295.1 Oscillospiraceae bacterium | reverse complement strand
TCTGAATATGCCTGAGCCATAATACTAAGCCCTCTTTCGTGATGGTGGGCTTCTTCATTTCTTCCTTGATGAGCTTTAATTTAATCTCATCTCTCGTCTGCTCCAACTCAATCATTCTTTGTTTTGTAGTTGAAGTTATAATTCCTTCTTCTATTGCTCTGAGTAGATTGTTCAGTGCGTTCTCTGTTTCACTAAGCCGTTGTTTAAGTAGTTGTATTGCGGGATTTTCTTTTTTTGCATTTCTGAACACAATACCTGCGACGTCCTCAATTACATTATACAATAAAGCGTAATATCCAGTCTGTAAATTTATTGCTATCAATAATATCAAAACAACCGTTTTAAAAATCTTCATTTCAAATCTCCTTATTGTAAAAAATCATTGAAACGAAGAAGTGGCAGTACAGAGCGACGAACTCAGTACTGCCACAAGCAAAGGCTATTTAACATCATTTAGGAAAACAACAAACCCGAACGTTTCACCGATTGGTAAAAGGTTCGGGTTTGAATGCTTTGGTGCGAGTGACGGGACTTGAACCCGTACGCCATGAGCACACGCCCCTCAAACGTGCCTGTCTGCCAGTTCCAGCACACTCGCATACAACGCTGATAATTATATCATTAAATATCGGCGTTGTCAATCAAAAATTTAATTTTTTTAAAATTTTATTTTATTGGTATAAGAAGGGGCTTGCTTTGGTCGATACATCCACCCTCAACGCAGTTAATATCGGCAATTTCATCGGGAGAACTGTTATATTTTCTTGCTATATCCCACACCCTCTCGCCTGCTGCCGCATAATAAATTATCATTGCGCAGTCGCGATGGTTTTCCTTTTTGCACTCCTCGTCAATTTTGGCGTCGGTCACGAGGGACAGCTTGATTTTATTTATCACCGTAACACTGAGTGCAACCTCGGCGGTTACCTCTAAGCAATTATCGTTAAGTATTGTGTAACTCGTTTTACATACCGCCGCTGTAGCTCTGCAAATTGAACCCTCGGGCGCATTTTTATATGGATAACCATAATCGAATTGGAAGCTTTTTTCGAGGTATAAGGGGTTATTATCCTTATCTGTAATTATCATACAAACACGCATTTCGCCATTTGCCTTGATTTCCTCATCCGACACACCGCAGGTATCTATATTCGGCTCGCACCACAAATCAATTACCGAATTTATACCGCTGACACTTAAGTCAATATTGCTCTTGCTTACAAATTTATCATTCACCGATTTAATTATCTTTTCAAACACCATATCATTAAGTGTTATATCAGATTCGTATTTAGTTGAAAAGGCATCATATATAACGGGTACGTCGTTATTACAGGTTGCATTAGCACTAAAACGCAGTTTCGCACATACGGTAATATTTCTGGTTTCCCCTGTCACCGACGTTCTGGGCTTAATTTCGAGTCCCACTATATCGACATAGCATTCGCACTCACATTCGTCACTCACACCCTCAACGTCAATAATCTGACTAAATGGGATTGAGGCTTTAAGGGTTTGCGGGGTTGCGCTATCCTCACCGCAATAAAGCACCATTACCGCCATTTCACCCTTAGCAACAATTTTACCGCTGATAATTTTACATTCAACGTTAAAAGCGCGAGCATCATATCGAAGCAAATACCGAACAGACGGCTGACCACTGCCGAGTTCCAAATCTTCTTCTATATTCAAATATTTTTCTGCCATACCTATAAGGTTTGTTGCCGGCGCAACTCCTCTATTGACAACAACGTTGCCGCCGTCGATATCACAAACAACCTTTTCTACCTGTTTTTTGTTAGCCTTTGCCGTTATGCCGAGCGCGCCGTGTAATTCTACCTTGCGTTCGTTTATAAGTCGGCAATTCATATATTCCTCTTTCGCGTGGCAACGAGGTATGCAGTCGTTATAATTACCGTCAAGCTCAAAGGATTTGGTGAAATTAAAAATATGCTCGTAGGAGCAGACCTCGTTTTCATTTGACACATACATAAGCAAAATATTAAGCGTACCCTCACCCGTTAAGGTCTGTCCGTTGATAGCACAAGCTGTAATTCTCGGCATAGTTTTACATTTTAGAACCTTGTTTACGGGTGGGTAGTAATCGGGCAAAATAAAATCTATATCAATACTTTGCTCTGCCGAACGGTTAAAAACCGTCTTGTTTTGGCATACGTCTTGCCTTAAAATCTTTAAATCCATAATTCTTACTCCTTATTGCTTTTTGTTTAATTTATATTCATCACCCCCTCTTTTTATGCAAAAAAAGAAGAGTGGCAACGCCACTCTTTATGTAATTACACGTTTTCTTTTTTTATTTTAAATATCATTCTTAAAATGCCGCTTAAAAACTTAGGACTCTTTACAAGTACAACCTTCATAGCATAGCCTCCATTAGTGTCTGTAACAAATTATACCGAGTATAATTACCGTTAAGGACAGCACAACCACCAAAAACTGCGGTGAGCAAAAGGATGCAAGCAGAAGCCCTAAACCAAACGCAACCAAAAGAATATACTTGTTAGCTTTTTTGTGGCATCTTTTTCTCATACTGTACCTCCAACAATAAACTCGGTTAATACAGTATATTTAATTTCTTTAAAAGTGTTACTTTATCTGCCACTTTTTTAGGTCTTTAAGCTCATTATAAAGTGATTTATAGCTTTCATATCGGCTAACGCTGATTTTTCCGTTTTCGACTGCATCACAAACGGCACAGCCCTTCTCGCCCGTATGCGAGCAACCGTTAAATTTGCAACTGAGTGTATAATCCTCAAACTCGATAAACAGATTTTCTAAGTTTTCTTTGAAGGAATAGTCGTTTTTATCAACCTCAACCGTTGCAAAACCTGCTGTATCGGCGACATAACCGCCAAAACCGCTTTCAAAAAGCTGTGCATGACGCGTTGTATGTCGTCCACGACCGAGTTTTTCGCTAATCTCACCCGTTTCTAACTTAAGCGACGGAATAAGCGAATTTAAAATGCTTGATTTACCTACGCCCGAGTTGCCCGTAAATACCGAGATGCCGCTTTCAAGCTCTGTGCCGATTTCTTTAACACCATTACCGCTTACCGCCGAGGTGACAATTACCGTATAGCCGGCATTTTTATAGATACCCGCAAGCTCGTCAAAATCGCCCAAATCGCTTTTATTAAAAACAATGACGGGCTCTATGCCCTTATGCTCGCAAATAGCAATAACGGTGTCGATAATCAGCGTGTTAGGGTTCGGCTTATTATACGCCGAGACGATAAACACTTTATCTACGTTGGCAACGGGTGGACGGTAGAGCGCATTTTTTCTGCCAATTACACTCTTTAAAATGCCATGAGCGTCATCGTCCTTAAAATCGAACTCTACCCTATCGCCAACCAAAGGGGAAATGCCCTCATTTCTGAAGGCACCCTTTGCTTTACATTCAATTATTCTGTTGTCGTCGGTTTTTACATAATAAAAGCCCGAAATTGCTTTTATAACAACACCCTGCATACCGTTTTCCTTTAACTGATAGTTAATGTTTTTGTTACCGTTACCTTACCGGTTGTAAGGTCTATCTTTATATGCTGATATTCTGCATAATCGAGACCCTTTGAGGTTTTAACCTTTACTATTGCGGTAATTTCCTTCTTTTTAGAAGCAACGCCCTTAAAGGTGAATTTTTGCGGACTATCGGTTAGCTTCTCCGACTCTTTATACACCTGTCCGTCTATCCAGAGAGATACCTGTGTTACATCCTTCGGCAGATTAACCGTAACGTCGTTTTTATAGGCGCGCTCGCCCGAAGAAACGGTTAAATTAACCTTTGATGACTTGCCGACCTGCTTATCCTTTTCGTGTTTGGGGTCTTGCGACATTACCGTACCCTTTGGAACAGTTTGGTCGGTGTAATTATCAACATAAGTAATTTCACCAACAACTAAACCGCTTTTTGTAATGAGCTTTTTTGCATCCTCGAGTTTAAGGCCTACAAGGTTTGGCAAATTTACAAACACCTTAGCGGGACCCGTACTAACAAAAAGTGTTACCTTAGAGCCCTCGGGTGCGCCCTTATTGGCGGCGGGTGAAGTACCAACTGCGAGTCCTGCGGCGATATCCTCATCCGACTGTTCCTTAATTTCGACCTTAAAGCCCTGCATTTCGAGTATCTTCTTAGCATTTATCTGCGTATCGCCTCTAACATCAGGCACAGTCTTTAGCTCTTCACCCATACTAACGTAAAGCACGATGGTTTCGCTACCCTCTTTAAGCTTCTTTTTGGGCGCCTTAGACTGTTCGTAAATGTGGCCATAATCGTATTTAGAATTATAGTTCCATTTGAATATAATATCCTTGAATTTTTCGTTAACCTCTTTATCCTTAGAAACGGTTTCATAGTTTTGACCTATAAAATTAGGACAAGCAAATTCATCACCCGTATGACTTAAAAAGCCGCGTGCAACAAATATCAGTACCGCAACGATTGCCACGAAAAAGGTTGCCGCTACACCTGCAAGAATAGGTAAGAATTTAGATTTTACCTCAACCTGAACCGGCTCTTCGGTTTTCTCAGGCTCTATAAATCTTGTTGGTGAATCGTCAACAAAATAGGTGTAATCGAAGGTTATTGCGGGGTCCTTTTTAAAGGCTTCAAGGTCACACAGCATCTCTGATGATGATTTATATCTGTGCGCTGTATCCTTCTGCATTGCGTGCATAGTTATCTGCTCAACACCAAGCGGAATTGAGCCGTTAAGCTCGGTAGGCATAGTTGGTTCGCGTTGAAGCTGCATAATGGCAACCGATACCGCATTATCTGCCTGGAAGGGCAATTGACCCGTAAGCATTTCGTAAAGCATTACGCCGACCGAGTAAATATCAGCCTTTTCGTCGGTAATATCACCACGTGCCTGCTCGGGACTGATATAATGAACCGAGCCGATAGCCTTATCGGTAATCGTGCGCTGCTCACTACGAGAGAAACGGGCAATACCAAAATCGGTCACCTTAATTGTGCCGTCGGCTAATACCATTATATTCTGCGGTTTTACGTCACGGTGAACAATTCCCCTATCGTGCGCATGTTGAAGTCCGCGCAAAATCTGAACGGTGAAATGTACCGCCTGCTTCCAACTGAGACTTCCCTCACGCTCGATATATTCCTTTAGTGTAATACCCTCAATATGCTCCATAACGATATACTGAATTAAATCGCCGAAGCTTACATCAAATATCTTAACAATGTTGGGGTGAGAAAGCAGTGAAATCGCGCGTGATTCGTTTTTAAATCTGCGTAAAAACTCCTCGTTTTTAGCGAACTCCTCACGAAGAATTTTTATGGCAACAATGCGGTCCTCAACGTTATCGTACGCCTTGTAAACAACCGCCATACCGCCAACGCCGAGTATTTCACGAATTTCATATCTGCCGTCAAGTCTTTTTCCTAAATATTTATCCATAAAGCACCTTTCCGTTTCTTTTTTTACCGATAATTACCTCGCTACCACCGTAACGGTAACGTTGTCATTGCTGTGCAAATTATTTGCGGCATCAATTAACCTATCGGGTACTTCATCTATTTTGTCATTTAAAACAATTTGCAAAATTTCATCTGCGCTAAGCATTCCGCTAAGTCCGTCTGTGCACGACAGCAGAACGCCCGACGTAAATTGTATTTGATTATATTCGCCATCTACCTGCGGCAAAATTCCAACCGCCCTTGTTATTATGTTTTTCTTTGGGTGCAACTTTGCCTGCTCCGCAGTAACCTCACCATTATCGAGCATATCTTGTATTAGTGAGTGGTCACGGGTTATCTGCTCAATTTTTTCATCCGCCACAAGATAGGCACGGCTGTCTCCAACGTGAAGTATATGAGCAGTATCACCTACAACGAGTGCCACAACAACGGTTGTGCCCATACCCTTATAATCCTCGTTACCGCTCGCCATATCGAAAACCTCAACGTTTGCCGTATCAACAGCACCCCTTAATAGATTTTCAATAGCCGATGATGACATTTTGGGTGAATAGGACCTTAAAATGTAATTTTTGATTGTATCGGTTGCGACCTTACTTGCAATATTGCCTGCATTTGCACCGCCCATACCATCACAAACAATGCTTAAAACCGCATCATCCGACAATACCACGGTGTCAAAGGCATCCTGATTGCAAGAACGCATCATACCTATATCGCTTTTTCCGTAAATCTGCATTACATTGCCTCCTTTACTGTGCCTCTGCGAAGCTGACCGCATGAAGCATTTATATCTGCACCGAGCGTGCGTCTTACCGTTGCGACGACGCCCCTGCCCTCAAGCCTATCTATAAAGGCTTTGATTGCCTTATCGTTTGCCTTTTGATAATCGTTTTCTTTAACGGGATTAACAGGTATTAAATTAACGTGACTCATAATGCCCTTAATTCGTGCCGCTAATTCATCGGCATGCTTTATAGAGTCGTTTACCCCGTTTATCATAGCGTACTCAAAAGAAATTCTGCGTCCTGTTACCTTTTGGTAATCGCGGCACGCCTTTAAAAGCTCCTCAATATTCCACTTTTTGTTGACCTTCATCATTGCGGAGCGAATTTCGTCATTTGGTGCATGTAGTGAAATAGAAAGGGTTATCGGCATATTATATTCTGCCAATTTATATATACCACTTACAACACCTGAGGTTGAAAGTGAAATATGTCTAAGACCTATATTAAGTCCGTTTTCATCCGACACAAGCTTTAAAAACTTAACCGAATTATCGAAATTATCAAGCGGCTCGCCCATACCCATCATAACAACGTTGGATATGCGCACACCGTTATCCTTGCCCGCCATCATAACTTGGGACAGCATTTCGGATGCCGTAAGATTTCTAAACAATCCGTCAAGACCCGAAGCACAAAAGCTGCACCCCATTCGGCAGCCGACCTGCGTCGATATACATACGGTATATCCGTGCTTATATTTCATAAAAACCGACTCGATAAATTCGCCGTCGTGAAGTCTATATAAGTATTTTACAGTGCCGTCAATCGCCGAGCAAAGACGTTTTTCTATTTTAACAGAGGCTATATAACAATTTTCGTCGAGCTTTTGTCGAAGGCTCTTAGAAAGGTTTGTCATCTCGTCAAAGCTTTCCACACCCGAGCTTAACCACTTAAAAATCTGCTCTGCTCGGTAAGAGGGCTCACCGAATTGCTTTAAAAGTTCTTTAATTTCGGGTATTTGCATAGATTTAATATCTATTTTTGACAAGGTATCACCTCTTTTTAATTAGCGCTGTGAAAAATCCGTCGGTACCATCAATATGAGGTAAAAACGTGTGTATATATTCTAAAATGAACTCTTTGTTTTTGTTTAAAAATTTATTTACTACTTCTTCGTTTTCGGCCTTGCGAAGCGTACAGGTTGAATATAGAAGTCTGCCACCCTTCTTTACGTAGTTGGCGGCATTTTGCAGAATATCGTACTGTATACCCTCAAGCTCTGAAAAATCGTCGACCTTTTTATATTTTATGTCGGGCTTGCGTCTTATAATACCAAGACCCGAGCAAGGCACGTCACATAGCACCGCATCAAACACACCTAAGGTGTTATCAAATTTTGTTGCATCAGCGCTAACAGGTTTAATTATGCCAAGGCCAAGCCTTTTGGCGCCCTCACCTATAAGTCCTACCCTATGGGGATGTATATCTGAAGCAACAATTTCTCCCTTATTTTCCATAAGGCACGCCATTGTAAAGGTTTTGCCTCCGGGCGCTGCACACATATCAAGCACACGCTCGTTCGGGGTTGGCGCTAAAATTGAAGCCGCCTTTTGCGAGCTTAAATCTTGCACGTAAAAATAACCCTCTTTATAAAGCGGCATTTTATCAATACCGACACCCGCGAGCGTTATTGCACCGTCAAAATCGCATTTTGTGTTTTGAACTCCTGCTTTATTTAACCTTTCGCATAAATCATCGGTAGATATTTTAGTTGTGTTGACCCTAATATTTAAAGGGGCAGGCTTTAAGGTTTCTTTAAGTAACGAAATGGTGTTTTCTTTGCCGTAATCCTTAATAAAATCGTTAACTATCCACTCGGGACAAGAATAAATTACGCTTAAATCCTTAACGGTATCGCCCTCGGGCAATAATTTTTCACTGCGGATTGCATTTCTGAGCACCGCATTTACAAAGCCCGAATTTCTGCTTTCCTTAGACCTTTTAACCATCTTTACCGCTTCATCTACAGCGGCGCTGTTTGGTATGCGGTCCATATACATAATTTGATAAAGCCCTACCCTTAAAACCTCTGCGGTAAAGTAATTCACCTTTTTAAAGGGTGTTTTCATAAGGCTGTTTAAAACGTAATCGAGCGTAATGCGGCGGTCCAACACACCATAGAAAAGTGCGGTAGCGAGTGCCTTATCGGCATCGGTGGCATCGCTGTTTTTTAGGACGTTATTGAGTGTTATGTTGGAATATGCGTTATCGGCATCAATTTTTAAAAGGGCGTTAACTGCCAATCGCCTTGCATTAGCCAACACATATCACTCCTTTTTTAAATTTTGGTGCCCTGAGCGATTTTCTTGCCGAGCAACCACTGCTTTGCTTCCATTCGTTTAGAGCCCTCGGGCTGTAATTCTTTAATTTTTACGGCACTATTATTGCCGCAAGCAATTATTAACTCGTTATCCGACTTAATAATTGTTGAAGGCTCACCCGACACCTCTAAAACCTCAGTTTTATAAACCTTAACACGCTTGCCGTCGAGCATAAAATATGCCGTTGGCCATCCGTAAAGACCGCGAACTAAATTGTGAATTTCACTTGCGGTTTTATTAAAATCAATCTGCGCCATTTCTTTTTTAATTATAGGTGCATAAGTGGCTTCTGCTTCATTTTGTTTGATAGGTGTAATTTCACCCTTTGAAAGTTTCTCTACGGTTGAGCAAACAAGTTTAGCGGCTTCTATGGTTAAACGGTCAAAAAGTTCTTCGCTTGTTTCGTTATCACCAATATTTACACTAACCGTTTCAAGCATATCGCCTGTATCTATGCCTTCATCCATAAGCTGTGTTGTAACACCCGTTACCTTTTCACCGCAAACGATGCACCACTGAATTGGTGAAGCACCGCGATATTTAGGCAAAAGTGACGCATGGGCATTAACACAACCAAACTTTGGAAAGGTTAATATTTCTTTGGGTAAAATTTTGCCGTATGCTACAACCACAATTATTTCGGGGGCTAATTCTTTTAAAATTTCAAGAGCGGCACCGTCACGAACAGTTGTGGGTTGATATACAGGAATATTGTTTTCTAAAGCGCATACCTTTACGGGTGGTGCGGTTAAAATTTGCTTACGGCCAACCGGTTTATCAGGTTGGGTGAAAACACCTACGATATCGTGACCCGCATGAATCAGTGCTCTTAATGATGCGGCGGCAATATCGGGAGTACCCATAAAAACAATTCTCATTATTTTTTATCTCCTATTGCTCGATCAATAAATAATACGCCGTCCAAATGGTCGATTTCGTGACAGAAGGCACGCGCCTTTAGTCCCTCGCCCGACACGGTAAAGGTGTTGCCAAAACGGTCTTGAGCGCGTACGGTAACCCTCATGGGACGAACGGTGGTTTTATAATTACCGGGGATTGACAGGCAACCCTCGTCCTCGTTTTGCACACCGCTTTTTTCGATAATCACGGGATTTACAAGCTCGATAAGTCCATCGCCAACATCGACTATGCAGTATCGGCGAAGCACGCCTATTTGTGGAGCTGCAAGTCCGCAACCATCGGCGGCATACATAGTATCGCGCATATCATCGAGTGTTTGCGCCAAACGTTCATCAAATTTCAAAACGGAACGCGACACCTTGCGCAGTGTTTCGTCACCGTATTTTAAAATATTTCGAATAGCCATTTTATTCTCCTATAAAACTGATTCGGGATTTATATCAACAGTAACCGACGTATCATACTGCAATTTAATATGCGTAGCCTCACGGATGAGACTTCTTGTACGCTTACTGTTTTTGCATTTTATTAGTAATTTGAATTTATATTTATTGTTTATTTTGGGCATCAAAGCAGGTGCGGGACCTAAAACGATGATTTTGGTATCGCCATACTCCCCGCTAACCAGTTCTTTTAGTTTATTTAAAATATCTTTTGCAGAACCAAGTGCCGCATTTTGATGGGTCGACTGCACCGAAATAGATATAATATCACAATAAGGCGGATAGGTCATAAGACGGCGCATTTTTATTTCTCCGTCATAAAAGGCATCATAGTCTTGACTTTGCGCCAAGGAAATTATATTACTATCGGGATTAAGCGTCTGAATTACCGCTTTACCGCTTTTTTCACCTCGTCCTGCCCTACCTACTACCTGGGTCAGCAATGAAAAGGTGCGCTCGGCGCTTCGGTAATCCTCACTATTCTCTGCCCTATCGGCACTAAGCACGCCAACAACGGTTACGTCCTTAAAGTCAAGTCCCTTTGCAACCATTTGTGTACCAAGCATTATATCGTATTTACCGCCCGCAAAATCGGTAAGATACTGCGAATAGGAATCCTTAGAGGTTGTGCTATCGGCATCAAGTCGCAAAATCTTGGCGGTCGGGAAAAGCATTTTTAGTTCTTCCT
Organism: Oscillospiraceae bacterium; assembly: GCA_015066295.1. Taxonomy (GTDB): domain Bacteria; phylum Bacillota; class Clostridia; order Oscillospirales; family Acutalibacteraceae; genus SIG565. Next base: position 30,816 of record SVOR01000017.1, on the reverse strand, counting down.
CGACCTTTTGGGTGCCAACCCCCGAATATTTTAAATGGGTGTCGCCGCAGTTTTCACACCTATCGGGTACCGATACCGAATAACCGCAATAGTGACACATAACGCGTTTATTTGCCGAGTGATAGGTAAGCGACACGCTACAATTCGGACAGCTTACAACCTCGCCGCACGACATACACGATATATGTGTATTATGCCCACGACGGTTAAGTAATACTATTGCTTGGTTTTCGCTTTGTAATGCACTGTCTATTTCATCATACAAAACGCCGCTTACAGCACCCATATTGCCCGACTGTGCTTCGAGGCGCATATCAACAACCTCGGTTTCGGGGAGTACCGCATTGCCATAGCGGTTTTTAAGGGTACACAAATGATATTTACCATTTTTTGCGGCGGTATAGGTCTCTATTGAAGGTGTCGCCGATGCCATTAGGAATAATGCACCGTGATATTTAGCCCTAAACCTTGCAACGTCACGTGCATGGAATCGCGGCGATTGCTCCGATTTATAGGTATGCTCCTGCTCCTCATCCATAATAATAAGTCCTAAATTATCACTTGGAGCGAATATAGCCGAGCGTGTACCAATAGCAATTAGGGCTTCGCCCTTTTTAACGCGCTTCCACTCGTCCATACGTTGTCCGAGTGACATTGCACTGTGAAATACCGCTATTTTATTACCGTAGCGTGACGAAAAAATAGATATCATTTGCGGTGTTAAGGATATTTCGGGCACCATAATTATTACGCCCTTATTATCCTCAATAACCTTGTCAACAAGCTTTAAAAACACCTTGGTTTTGCCGCTGCCCGTCACACCGTAAAGCAGTGCTGATTCGCCCTTGCCGAGTACGTTTTCAAGCTCGTCATAAGCTGTCTTTTGCTCGTCGGTAAGGTTTATAGTCTCGGTATCGGTAACGTCGGTAAGATTTACGGGCATACGAAATATTTCCTTTTGGAAATACTGCGCTACACCCTTTGACACAAGCGCATCAATAATTGAAGCAGAAGCTCCCGTATAATACTGTACCTCTTTAACGGGCGACTCGGGGTTTGCAAAAATATATTCGGCAACCTCTTTTTGCCTTTCGGTAAGCTTTACAGACGATAAATCTGTTTTTATCGCGCGCACCGATTTTAGCGTTGCATCCTTCATTTTGCTGATAGCATTGCTGTATCGCTCAACAGCACCCTTGCTTTCTAAAGTGGCGAGCAGCTTAATAGATGCGTCACCAAACGCCTTAGAAATAACTTCAGCGGTAATTTCGCGGGTACTGTCTTTAATAAATTCGTAAAGGCAGGCCTCGTCATCGGTGAGATTTTGGCACGTATCGGTTGACTTATAATATTCAACAACCTTAAGCGATACACCGGTTGGAAGCACCGCATTAACTGCATCAAAATAGGTGCAGAAAAGCGTTTCGTGCAACCACTCGCAAAGCTTTAACATTTCGTCATTTAATATGGGAGTGGCATCCGCAACCGCCAAAATAGATTTAAGGGGTTGGTCAGTGTCACAACTATTTACCGATAAAACCAAGCCTTGTCGACGCATATCCCCCTTACCAAAGGGTACAACAACACGACAGCCTGCGCGACAGACGTCAATTAAATTTTCGGGCACAATGTAATCATACGGCTTATCAAAGCTGTAAGCAGTTTTTTCAATAATTACGCTTGCAGTCGTACGCTTCACACAAAGCACCCCCAAAAAAATAAATTTTTCGTCTTTAATTAGTCGTCTATTTCGCTTGCAATTTTATTTATAGCAAGGCTAACGGGTTTTTCAACGATGATTTCGCCCTTTTCGGCGGCATCTTCGGAAATCTCTCTTGCGGTTTTAGCCACGTCGAGAACCAAGCTGTAACGATTGTCACAGTTGTTAATAAGTTTACCAATTGCAGGATTTAACATTTTTCAAGCACCTCATCAATAATTTGTTTTTGTCTGTTTATTCTCAATCTCTCGCTTAAAATAATCGAGAGAAGGTCATCTATTGCTACGTCGAGTTGGTCGTTTATTACGATGTAATCGTACTCTTTTGCGCGGGCTATTTCACCGAGCGCCGCAGTCATACGCTGCTCAACAACCTCTTCGGTTTCGGTACCTCTGCCGCTGAGTCGATTCTTGAGCACCTCAAAGGAAGGCGGCATAATAAATATGCTGATAGCGTCAGGCATTTTCTCTCTAACCTGTGCCGCACCATTGACGTCGATTTCCAAAATCATATCGCCGCCCGCGTTCAAGCATTCCTCTACGGGAGCCTTTGGTGTGCCGTAGTAGTTGCCGACAAACACGTTATGCTCTAAAAGCATATCGTTTTTAAGCAGCTCCTCAAATTCGTCACGAGAAATGAAGTGATATTTTTCACCCTCAACCTCGCCTACTCGCATTGCTCTTGTTATAGAGGAAATTGATAGCTTAATTTCGGGGTGTTTTTTAAAGACACCCTGTAAAATTGTATCCTTGCCCGAGCCCGACGGACCCGATACAATAAACAATTTACCCTTACTCATCAAATATAACCTCCTCATTATCTGCTTGCTCCTCATTGAGTCGGTTTGCAACCGTTTCAGATTGAAGATAGGTTAAAATTACGTGGTCGCTGTCGGTAATGATTACCGCCCTTGTGCGTCGACCGTGGGTGGCATCGATTAGCGTACCGTTTTCCTTGGCTTCCTGCACAATTCTTTTTATCGGTGCCGATTCGGGGCTGACTATCGCGACCATTCGGTTTGCCGAAACTAAATTACCAAAGCCTATATTTATCAGTTTCATACTATAACCTCTATTCTATGTTCTGCACCTGTTCGCGCATCTTCTCAATCTCGGCCTTAATGTCAACAACGCATCTTGTTATCTCAACGTCCTGCGCCTTTGATCCTATCGTGTTGGTTTCGCGGTTCATCTCCTGAACTATGAAATCGAGCTTTCGACCAACGGCATCATCGGTTTTAAGAAGCTCGCACAGCTGACCGATATGACTGCGAAGTCGTACCGTTTCCTCGGCAACGGCAACCTTATCGGCAAATATGGCGGTTTCGGTTAGAAGTCTTTGCTCATCAACCTGAGCTGATTCAAGCAATTCCTTAATTCTCGCCTCAATACGCTCGCGGTAAAGCTTAACCGTTTCGGGTGAGCGCTGCTCAATAAATGCAACCTTTTCTAAAATAAACTCAACACGATTTTCAAGGTCGGCTTTAAGTCGCTCGCCCTCAACCTCTCGCATTTTAATAAATGTGCAGAGTGCCTCACCCGCTGTTTCTAAAACGGCGGCGGTAAGGCCCTCCTCGTCAACGGCATTTCTCTTAATGAAAAATACGTCGTTATTGGCGGCAACGGTCGAAACCTTAACGTCGTTCTTAATACCGTATTTTTTAGAGAGCGTTTTAAGTGCCGCTATGTAGGATGATGCAAACTCATCGTTTATCTCAATGGTCGTCTGATTTGCATCAACAAACTCAACCGAAACGTACACTTCTACCTTACCACGTGTAATCTTCCCCTGGCAAAAGCTCTTTAGCTTTTCATCTAGGAAAGAGCAATTTCTGGGCGTTCTGCACGAAAATTCGAAATAGCGGTGATTAACCGATTTTATCTCAACGGTAATGTTATAGTTATCAATGCTTTTGACGGCTCGTCCAAAGCCTGTCATACTTTTAATCATATGTGTATCTCCTTACAGATATAGTAATCCATAATATTTCATAATATTTTACCAAATTATATATATCTATGTCAACCTTTACGGCCAACTTGTAACCTTTTTTTAATATTTAAAAGCAAAAACCTCTTGACAATTAGATAAGTTTATTTTATAATAATTTGCGTTGTATATTTGCTGCTATGGCTCAGGTGGTAGAGCACGTCCTTGGTAAGGACGAGGTCACCGGTTCAAATCCGGTTAGCAGCTCCAAAAATCCCGTTCACGAAAGTGGGCGGGATTTTTACTTATTACCTCTTCACTCTTCACTTTTCACTAAAAATTTGTGAACGGGATTTTTGGAAAGTAAGAGGTAATAGTGAATAGTGAAGAAGTAATGTGTGGCTTCGCCACGGATTATAAATTGAATGCCCCCGCATTGATTTGTTTTAGGTTTTATGCTATACTTACTACACACAGTTTTTTTGTCACAAAATACAGTTTTTCTTCGTTATATTATAAATTGGTGGTGATGCTGTGAAAAAACTGTTTATTATATTTCTTGCTATTTTTATGGTGGTTATCATTGCCGCCTGTTTTATAAAAGAAGAAATTTTTATAACTTCTCAAACTAGTCCGGACGGTAATTACGTTGTTTCTCTATATCAAGTCGGAAGCCCGCAATGGCCTTTTGGTTCGGTTGATGCCAGGCTGGTTTTAGAGAATGCAAACGGCAAAAAGGTAGACAAAGTAAAATTTTCGTTAGCAAATGATGGCGCGGGTGTTTTTGAAGGAAATATTGAAAAAATCACTTGGAAGAAAAACCAAGTGGAAATTATAATGGGTGAAGCCGATACAACGAATCAATTTACTTATGTTTTAATGTATACCGATTAAATCTAATGAAAATCCGGTTTTAAAACCGTTCCATTTTGAGAAGTAATTGGTAATAAACATTGCGGCTTCGCACTTTTATGCTATTATAAATACAAATATGAAAAGAGGGTTCTTTATGAATGAAAACACTATGAACACTGATTTTGAAAAAGAAAACATCGAAACCGCTATTTATAATTCAAAGTTTTTAATGGACAAAGAATTGTTTTATGATTTTGGTTCCGTTAACTATAACAGAATTAAAAAGTTGTTTTTATTCTTTTTCTGTTCGGTTACCTTACTTATCGGTTTGAGTCTTTTAGACCATAACTATGATCTTGTTATTTGTTTTGCTCCATTTATTTCGTTTCTGGTGTCTTTAATATATTTCAGAACAAAAAAGATGACAAAAATCAGTTATGAGCGTGCTTTTATTTCTGCAGGCAAAGATAGCATCTTAAATTATGAGCTTTTCGAGGATAAAATCGTTTCGCATATCGAGGAACTAAAAAGAGAATATTTTTATCACCAGATAACGAGGTTTTTTGAAACTAAAAATTTCCTCTTGCTTCACCTGCAACACAATTTATACATCACAATAGAAAAAAGCTCTCTTAATGCAAACACAGATGAAGTAAAATCTTTTTTATTGGAAAAATGCCCACTTGTAAAAAAGAGAAAGTTCATCAGCTGTATAAATGACAAAAAATGGTCTTTGGTATTCTTGATTGCTTTAATCGTTGTTTCCCTCACCGCAACTATTTTAGGACTTATGTTTAAAACCAATTTTATATTTTAAAGCCTTACTTTTTGACCGCTTTTTTCGAAAACTATACCCAAATAAAAGGACTACTTTGTAGTCCTTTTAATTTTTGTCACAAAACAAGGCTTCTGGTCGTTATTATTATAAAATTATAAATTATAATAACAAATTTGTAATTTGACTGAGTAAACAATATAAATTACAATAAAAATATGGTATTTATTGTAATATAAGCTGACGATTGTTTACTTAATATTTGAACGGAGGCTTGTATATGAAAAAATCAATATTGAAAATATTAATGATATCCGGTGCTTGCATTTTGGCGCTTATAACCGTATTTGTAATTTTATTTTCCACCATTAAGGTGACCGTGCCAAATCTAAGCAATAAATCTATTACCGATGCAAAAGAGCAATTAACCGAGCTTCATTTAAGGGTTGATAGTGTAAGGGAATATAATGACTCTGTTCCTAAAGGTTTTGTTATACGCCAAGACGTCCCCGAAAACACAAAGCTTAGAATTGGTAAAACCGTTACATTAACGGTAAGTGACGGCAGAATACCTGTAAAGGTTCCCGACGTTGAAGATTTAAGCGTTGCAGAAGCTATTGCCGCTTTTGAAAACGCAGGTTTTAAGGCGGTTATTACCGAAGAATTTCACGACTCCTGCAAAAAAGGTACTGTCATTTCCCAAAAAATATCTGCGGGCAAGCTTGTCGAAAAGGGTTCTGAAATAGAACTTATTATCAGCAAGGGCCCCGATTTAGTGAAGGTGCCAAATGTTAAGGGCAAATCAGCTGATGCCGCTAAAAAGGCTCTAACCGATGCGGGACTTAGTGTAGTTTCAGACATAAAATGCAGCAACACAGTCAAAGAGGGTTTAATTCTTTCGCAGGACATCAAGGCGGGCGAAATGGTGAAGCGCAATTCAGCGGTTAAGGTGTATGTGAGTGCAGGTGTCACCAACACTATTGGTAATACCCCTTCAAACAGCGCGCAGTGGGGTCGTGTAGCCCAACAAGGCAATTGGGTGTATTATAGTGATTCAAAAAATGGCTACGCCTTATATAAAATGAAAACTGACGGCAGCAATAAACAGAAACTAACCGACGGTGTTATACTTGGAATCAATGTTCTTGGTGAATGGGTTTATTACTGCGATACCAACTATTATTCCAGCGACGTAGGTTTGTATAAAATAAGAATTGATGGCACTAAAAAAACTAAATTGAGCGAAAAAGAGAACTACTTTGTGCACGTTGCGGACGGATGGATATATACCTCTAACCCGTTTGGCGACGGTCGCATATATAAATGCAAATTAGACGGCACACAAACAACCGTTGTGTGTAAAGATAAATGCAAGGATATATTGGTTTCAGGAAAATGGATATATTATAACACCAGAGGAAGTACAACTGTTTATAAGATTCGCACCGACGGCACCAATAAAACAACGGTAGACAAAATCACTTCTCACGAATTGGGGTTATTCGGCGATACACTGATATCTACCGAATCTCATACATATTTTAAAATTAACACAAACGGCAGTGGTTTTACAAAAATATATAAATACAACGTGCAAAAATCATACATTAATGTTTATAACGGATGGGTTTATTTTCTTGAGTTTGATTTCACCGGTGATAAAGATACAAGCGCCTTTTATAAAATGAAATATGACGGCAGTCAGAAAACAAAAATCCTCGATTTGACCTATGAAAACCACGCGAACTTTTATATTTGTGTTGTCGGCGATTGGCTCTATTTCCCCAACGATGACGATAACGACTATATGTACAGAATAAGAACAAACGGCAAGGATTTACAAAAGGTTTATATATAAGCGGTGATATTATGAAAAAAATTAAATTTCCATTATATTCAATTATCGCGCTTTCAATTGCTTTGTTGCCTGCTATATTTATTTTCACTACCCACGCACTTTTAAATGAAGGGGTTTATCTTTATACCGGATTATCTGATTTAACTACCGAAAAACTTATAATACTTGCTTTTTTTCTCGGATTAACTCTTTTGGTAAGTGCCATAATTGTTTTTCTATTTAAAAACTTTAAAAAGAAATGGATAAACATTATTGTTGCTGTAGTGCTTGTGCTTGTTTCAGGTGTGTTTTATATTAAAATAACAGTACCTATTGCGGTATTTGCTCCCAAAGAATATATTGAATTAGTATCCGATGACAAAAAACACCATATCGTAATAGCCGAAGACTGTTATTTGTTCTCTCCTTACGGCGGCGATATATATGAGAGGACATCTGCGCGTACAATGAGAAAATTAAAAAGCTACATAGCTAAAACAAATCTTTTGACTCCTTTTTCTGACGGAAAATATACTGTAAAATGGAATGATGAGAATTTTGAATTGTTTTATGATTCTGATGGCGATGGAGAATTAGACCAAAGAATTTCGGTTGAATACTTGCGGTAAAAATGGAGGAATAAAACTTATATGAAAAAATGTCCCAACTGTAAAATGACGGTTGATGCATACGGCGAATGTCCCATTTGCAATTATGATATTACAAATGAGCCTAAGTGCGCATCGCAACATGAAAGATACCGTCCCAATAAATATTTTTTCATTTATTTAATTAAAAAGCACAAATTCCCCCTGCTTTGCACAATAATCACTTTGGCAATTATTATTGCCAACGGCTTCTTTCACTATTTAGAGCTTATCTCACTTTTTTTAATTGTGCTTATGTGGTTTGAGGCATTGTTTAAAAATCTTTCTTTTCGGCTTTCCGAACATATATTTACCGATTTATATTTAGAAAGCGTAAATAAAATCTCGGTTTTTGGCGGTGGGATTTTGGCGATAGCGTGTTGTGCTTTTACCCTACTTTTAAAATAATTGTTAATATTTATGGTGATTTTATGAAATTAAGACGGAGTTCTCTTTGGGTATTGTTTTTAGGGTGTTCTTTTCTGCTTTTCGGCTTAACACCTATCATTTATTCAAAAATTCACACAGCAAATAGCGGTTACATAGGAATTATCGGCGGTGCAGAAGTTCCAAATTATAAGTTAATGCTATTCTTTTTACTTGACAGCTTACCATTCATTTTAATTTCCTTGGGTATCGCTTTAATAGTTTCCGCAGCTTTTTGTTTACTGTTTCAAAATGCGGCTAAAACACACTGCAATATATCCACCTCAATAATATCGGCAGGCTTATCTGCCATAGGTGCATTAGGTCTTATTTTCGTATTTTTATGGTTTTCAATAGTTTCATTTGGTGAAATGTCAAAACACCCTATTGAATATCCCTTAAGTATATTACTTGGTGTTTTTTGTTTACTTGCTTTCTTTGTTTTAATTATTGTGTATATTAAAATGCGCAAAAGTAATTGGTCTATTAAAGGAATAATTATCGATATATCAACCAGCATTATATATTTGCCTTTTTTCTTTTTAACCTTTATCAATTTCATTGAAAGAATATCATAATTGCGCTTAAAGGGGAAAATATTATGAAAAAATTATTTGCTTTATTAATGTGTTTGGTACTGTGCTTTTGCTTTGTTGGTTGCAAGAGCAATGATAAAAGCACTCCCTCGACAACAGAAACAATCAGTTCTGAAACTGAAAAAGCTGACGTCACACGTCCCGAAAAGGTAACAAAGGTATTCCCTTTTAAATCAAAATTTAAGTTTCCTTACTTTAAAGAAGAAAATTTTTATGACTCTAAAAATGGCAATTTCCTGCCCTATCGCCTTTATGTTCCAAAAGATTATAACGCAAAAAAGCAATACCCCATAATACTTTTCTTGCACGGCGCGGGTGAAATAGGTACTAACAATCAGTCACAAATTTCAAACATAGACAAAATGTTCGAAATTAACGGGGATTTTGTATCGCAAGCCATCGTTATTTGTCCGCAATCAAACGAATGGTGGAATTTAGACCGAGAAATGTACGGCGACCGAAAAGGCACACTCGCAAGTGCGATGAATTTGCTTGATGAAATTCAAAAAAATTATTCATGTGACAAAAACCGCATCTACGTAACCGGTCTTTCTATGGGTGGATATGCTACTTGGAATCTGCTGGAGGAATATGGTGATATTTTCGCCGCGGGAATCCCCATTTGCGGCGGAGGTAATACGTATAACGCAAGTAAATTAAAGGACATACCCATAAGAATATACCACAGCACCGACGATACAACGGTTCCCTTTTCATTATCCAAAGATATGTATGATGCCATTGTAAATGCAGGCGGTAAAAAGGTAAAATTGGTAACGCTATATTCTGTTGGTCATAACTCTTGGGATTCTGCCTATTCCGATCGCGATACTTTCAGTTGGCTTTTTGCTCAAGATAAAGCAAAAAATAAAACAGGAAAATATGAAAAATCGCCCTATTTCCGAATTGTTGATAAAGATGGCAAGACGGCAATCTCGGACGACGATATAAAATATTTATTTTATGACGATGCGCTTGTTGACGCGAAGAACGTTGCGGTTGAGGTTGTTTTAAATAATAGCGGCAAGGAAAAATTGGAAAAGCTTTACACCGAAAACCAAGGTCGTGAATTTACTGTTTATTGGGCTGACCAAAAATTATATGCATTTTCGGTAAACGGTATGCCCGTTGACGATACCTTTTCGATGATTGGAATTTTTGATTACATAACCGCTAAAAACTTCTGTGAATCATTTGAGGGTATTAGGGGCTAGGAGGACAACCTATGAAAAAAATATTTGCTATTTTTATGTGTTTAGTGCTGTGTTTTTGCTTTGTTGGTTGTAAAAACACCGAAGAGCGCAACGAGGAAGCTAAAGCCGCTTTAATGAGGGTTTTAAATAACAAGGAAAATTTCACAGTGCATAATGTCTACACCAATAAAACGACTGAGGAAAACCTAAAAAAATTCAACTATCCTACATACAGCAACGCATTACATGTCTTTGTACCTGACAATTATACATTTGTTGATTTTGATAAAGATGGTATTGAGGAACTTTTAATTATTGATATTCTTTTGAGCTCTCACCTGTTTTTAAAATATGATGACGGTAGGGTTTATGGTTATGTTCATGACGCTAAAATTAATAACCATATTAACCTCAAAGGAGTCAAAACAGACGGCAGTTTTGTGACATCGGCCTTTGATGGATATGAAGCAATTAGTAGGATTTCTTTTTCCGGCACTTCGTACGAAATAACCCAGTTAGCGTACAAAGATGATACCGCAAATAAATATTTGCTAAACGGCAAACCTGCCAAAAAGAGCGAGGTTGAAGCATTTTTTGAAAATCGTGAAAAAAACACAACCGAGGTTTCTTGGACGCAAATCAAGCGACAGTAAATAAAAGGTGGTGGTTTTGTGAAAAAATTCTTTGCTTTATTTATGTGTTTAGTGCTGTGTTTTTCTTTCGCCGGTTGCAAAAATTACGGAAAAACCAACGAGGCTAAGGACATTTTTCAGAAAGTTTTACACACGCAGCAAAACTTCTTTTATAGAAGTTTTGTGACTGATAAAATAATTGAAGATAATTTAGACAATTTTTCTTTTAATGCTTCAGCCAATGCCTTAATTAGTTTCACTCCGGAATCATATACCTATGTTGATTTTGATTTTGATAATGTAGACGAAATGGTAATTAACTCTATGGAGCTTGATTATTATCTTGTCTTGCGTTATTGTGATAATAAAGTGTTCGGTTATATTGTTGGAGCAAGAAATATTATCGATTTAAGAACCGATGGAAGTTTTATGACGAGTAGCAGTGCCGCTGTAAATTCAATAAGCAATATGTCATTTTCCGGCACATCTTTTGACATTAAACACAAAGCAAATGAAAACGATTTCGATAACGAATATTTATTAAATGGTAAAACTTCTAACAAAGAAACTGTTAAAAAATATTTCAGTGATTGGGATAAAAACACAACCAAAGTTTCTTGGACACAAATCAATCGACAGTAAATAAAGGGTGGTGGTTTTGTGAAAAAATTCTTTGCTTTATTTATGTGTTTAGTGCTGTGTTTTTGCTTTGCTGGTTGCAAAAATACCGAAGAGCGTAATGAGGAAGCTAAAGCCGCTTTAACAAGAGTTTTAAATAAGGAAGAACCATTCACAATACATAATGCTGACTTTAACATAACTACGCAGCAATATTTAGAAAATTTCAGATTTCCCACAAACAATAGATTAGCAAACCAATTTGCTCCCTGCAAATATGCCTTTGTTGATTTAGATAAGGACGGTGTTGATGAGCTTTTAGTAATGGATTGGCTTTTTAATTTTTTATTTTTACGATATGACGAAGGTAAGGTTTACGGTTATATTCCAGCAATTAATATACGCATACCCGGATTTAAGACAGACGGTAGCTTTATGACATTTCAATATAATGGTTACACCGATATTAATAGGATTTCTTTTTCCGGCACTTCGTACGAAATAACCCAGTTAGCGTACAAAGACGATGCCGCAAATAAATATTTGCTAAACGGCAAACCTGCCAAAAAGAGCGAGGTCGAAGCATTTTTTGAAAATCGTGATAAAAACACAACCGAGGTTGCTTGGACACAAATCAAACAACAGTAAATTAGAGACGATAATGATATGAAAAAAGTTTGCATAATCTTGTGGGTAGTAATTTGTATTGTTTTTTTGTTAGGACTTTTATCTTTGTTTACAGGTTCATTAGAAATGTTCCCTACACCCGAACAACAAGGAAAGGTACATATCATCTCAATTATTATGATGGTTGCATCTGCTTTTAGCGGTGTTGTATTATTTTTAACTAAGAAGCGATAAAGTTTTTTATAATTTCACCGCCTATCATACAACTTGAAAAATTATATAAAAAATGTTATATTAAACATGAGGTGGAATATATGAACCTGACGCTTGAACAAATTAAAAATATAACACTCGGTGCTGTTCGTGTTAAACATAATGAAAACGGATACAATTTTTACCGTTTTACTGAGGAACAGCAAGCACTTTATAAAAACCGCAGTAACGATTTTTATCATAAAACCTTTTCGACGTCAGGTGTACAGCTTCGCTTTTTAACCGACAGTAAGACGTTATTTTTAAGTACGGCTGTCGAAAGGGGCAGCAGCAGAACCTATTTTTCCTTCGACGTATTTGTAAACGGCAACAGAACCGACTCCCTTAGCAATTTTGATGAAACCACACTTCACAAGTTTTATGCTCATGACCCCTTCCCTTTCGGCGAATTTTCAAAGGAATTTAAGCTTGGTGACGGTGAGAAAGAGGTTAAAATTTATTTCCCTTGGTCGGTTAGTGCGGTAATTAAGGAAATTAAGCTTGATGACGAAAGTTTTATTAAGCCCATAAAACCCACCAAAAAAATGCTTTGCTTTGGTGATTCTATCACACAAGGATATGACACACTATATCCGTCAAGCAAGTACACAACGCGTCTTGCGGCCCTACTTGATGCTGAGGAATACAATAAGGCTATCGGCGGTGAAATTTACTTCCCTGACCTTAGCAATACAAAGGAGAATTTCGAGCCCGATTACATAAGTGTTTCGTACGGCTCAAACGACTGGAATAGGTGCTCGAAAGAGGAGTTTACCGACAATTGCAAAAACTTTTTTGGCAATTTAGTTGCCAATTATCCAAACACTAAAATTTTTGCCCTTACACCGATATGGCGCAAGGATATGAACGAATTTAGACAATTCGGCGACTTTGCCGACACCCACAAAACAATAGAAGCCGTAACCCGTGAATTTAAAAACATTACCGTTATAAAAGGCTTCTCTTTTGTGCCACAGGATGAAAACCTATTTGCCGACGCAAGACTGCATCCTAATGATAAGGGATTCGAATTATTTTTTGAGAGCCTTGCCAATAAGATATTAAATTCATAAAAAAATCGTAGAACGTTACGTTCTACGATTTTTTGTTTTTAATCATATGCAATAAAAGAAAATGCACACAAAATGCATTATACTTGCAAGCACTACGAATATATGGAATACCGAATGTATATAGCGCTTTTTAGCACCGATGCCGTAAAGTACAGCACCGATAGTATACATTATACCGCCGCCAAGCAGCCACATAAACCCGTTAAACGTCAATGCCTTATATACAGGCACAATTGTGAATATTACGCACCAGCCCATACCTAAATAGCAAATCATTGACAGCACATTGTACTTTTTTAAATCAATGGCAGTAAAGGTTGTGGCTAATGCCGCTATACCCCACACAATGCCGAAAACCACCCAAGCGGTGACGGGCTGTGTTTTTCTGAGAAGCGACAGCATTATAGGAGTGTAGGTACCTGCAATCATAAAATAAATTGTGCAGTGGTCAAGCACCTGTAAAACCTTTTTGCCCATACCTACCTTTACACCGTGATATACGCTCGACATAGTAAAAAGGCATATAACCGATGCGCCGTAAATTGCTGTTGACACGACGCCCCAGACATTGCCCTTAATTGCCGCAAAAACGACACAGAGCGTCAGATAAACTACACCAAGGCCGCCACCAACAATATGTGTGACCATATTAAAAATTTCCTCACCCGTGGTGTAATCGGGTAAAATTCTATCAATAAGCTTTGTTCTACGCATTTTTCTCAAACTCTATTAGTGCCTTAATTACTGTTTTATTATCACTTTTTGCCTCGACGTAATAAGCATCATCTGTTTTTTTACAGTAAAGCTTTAAAACGTCACCCTCGCGAGTTTCGTTTATAAAATGAATTTCAAAGGACTTGACGGTGTTTTGAAGCAAAAAATCGACGTCGAAGCAATCCATAACTATACGTGTATAAACGCAGTTGTTGGTGTGTAGATTTTCGTCAATATCACCGCTTCTAATAACGCGGTCGTAAACCCAGTCGTTTTCAACGGCGGTTTCTTTAAGGCGCGAAAATTCGCCTGCATCGGTGCGATTACTTAGATAATCGTCCGAGGTATCAATTGTTGTTGATGTAACTCGACGGGGACGGTGTGTATCCATATCCAAAACGCACCACTCACTTGTAGCTGCGAGTGCCACCTCGCCCTTTTCGTTTATAAACTCATAGTCGCGCGGCATAATTAGCATACCGGGCTTAAGCGGCCAGGTTTTAAGCAGGATTTCATCAGAAAATCGCACCGCTTTTTTAAAGCTCATCCTTATTTTTGAGACCACCCAAAAGGCATTATTGTTTTTTAGAAATGTGTCGCGGTCGTACCCATAAACCGTCGAGCGTGCGGTGGCGAGATACTGCAAAATTGCCGCTACGGTGGGCACCGATATATTTCCCTTTAAATCTAAATCGGTTGAATCGATTTTTCTTTTTGTTTCAAAATAATCTGCCATAATGATTCCTTTATATGTAAAGGCGGTACCCTTAAAGAGTACCGCCCTTATTTAATTAAATTATTTAAGTAAGGACTTGTAAAGAGCGGTGATTTCCTCAACGCTTGTATCCTTCGGGTTGCCCGGACGGCAAGCATCATCGTAAGCCGACTGTGCTAAGAAAGCAATATCCTCTTCCTTAACGATGCCGTCAAGTGTAGCGGGGATGCCAACGTCAATGGATAACTGTCTTACAGCATCAACAGCAGCCTTGCGATACTCTTCAACTGTCATTTTTTCAGTACCCTCAACGCCCATAGCAGCAGCAATGTACTTATACTTGTCGCCTGTTTCAGGAGCGTTGTATTCCATAACGGTGGGAAGAATGATGGCGTTTGCAATACCGTGAGGGGTATCGTAAAGAGCGCCGAGCGGATGAGCCATAGAGTGAACGATGCCAAGACCTACGTTAGAAAAGCCCATACCTGCAACGTACTGACCGAGAGCCATACCCTCTCTACCCTCGTCGGTGTTATTTACAGCACCACGGAGGCTTCTTGCGATAATCTCGATCGCTTTGAGGTGGAACATATCAGAAAGCTCCCAAGCGCCCTTGGTGATGTAGCCTTCGATAGCGTGGGTTAAAGCATCCATACCTGTTGCGGCGGTAAGACCCTTGGGCATTGTAGCCATCATATCAGGGTCAACAACTGCAACTACGGGGATATCGTGAACGTCTACGCATACCATCTTGCGATTATTCTGCACGTCGGTGATAACGTAGTTAATGGTAACCTCAGCCGCTGTACCTGCCGTTGTGGGAACTGCAATAATCGGAACGCACTTATTCTTTGTATCGGCAACGCCCTCGAGTGAGCGAACGTCAGCAAAATCGGGGTTGGTGATGATAATACCAACAGCCTTAGCGGTATCCATAGATGAACCGCCGCCGATAGCAACTATACAGTCAGCGCCGCAAGCCTTGAAGGCTTCAACGCCGTTTTGAACGTTTTCAATTGTGGGGTTGGGTTTAATGTCAGAGAAAACCTCATAAGCAATGTCTGCAGCCTTTAAAACGTTTAAAACTTTGTCGGTAACGCCGAACTTGATAAGGTCGGGGTCAGAAGCAACAAAAGCCTTTTTAAAGCCGCGTGCCTTAATTTCATCAGGAATGGAATTGATGGCACCCTTGCCATGATAAGAGGTTTCGTTAAGTACAAATCTGTTCATTTTGTCACACACCTTTTTTAAAATATTCCTTACGGATAACGTAATTATATCATACTTCCCTTAAAAAAGGAAGTAAATTGTGAAAAAATTATCAATATTTTTAAAAGTTATATGTTTTGCAACAATTCACCTGCGTTTTGCAATACAAAATCGGGCTTATCGGGTGACGAATCAAGAATTTTCTTTGTGGTTTCGCCACTTAAAACAAGCACCGATACCGCACCTGCGTTTATACCGCTTTTAATATCGGTATAAATTCTGTCCCCTACAACCGCGGTCTGACTCTTATCGACTCCAAGCTTTTCCATAGCAAGCTGTGGCATTAAGGGTGATGGTTTGCCAATAACTACGGGGCGTTTTTTAGTGGCGTTGTATATCATATCACAAACACTGCCGCAGTCGGGCACACTACCAAATTCGGTAGGACAAACGTAGTCGGGGTTGGTGGCAATATAGGGAATATCACGAGAAAGCAAAAGACGGCATACGTCCTCTAATTTTTTAAAGGTAAGCTCGGTATCAAAGCCCATAACTATACACTCGACCTCATCAAGATTTTCGGTTATGGTAAAGCCGGCCGACTCAAGCTCTTTTTTTAGAGATAACGTACCGCAAACGTACAGTTTTTTATTATTATGGTGTTTTTTAAGGTAATATGCCGTAGCCTGTGACGAGGTCATAAAATCAT
The DNA here is from genome assembly GCA_015066295.1 of Oscillospiraceae bacterium. Lineage (GTDB taxonomy): Bacteria > Bacillota > Clostridia > Oscillospirales > Acutalibacteraceae > SIG565. The sequence continues at coordinate 14,289 of SVOR01000017.1, read as the reverse complement.
CTTCCGACGCATTTATGCCTAAATTTTCAAGCTTTTTAACGTAATCTGCAACACTCTTGGATGAATTATTGGTCATAAACAAATATCTCTTACCCTGTGCCTTAATGGTATCGAGCAATTGGGGCGTGAAATCATAAAGGCGATTGCCGAGATACAATGTTCCGTCCATATCAAACAGAAATAATTTGATTTGTTTTAGAGATTTATCGTTCATAAAGCACCTACAACCCTATCAAAATCATTGTTTTTTTAATTATAGCAAATAAAATTTAAATTGTCTACAAAAACGATATTGACAAAGTATAATTGTTGTGTTAAAATAATTCAGTCACGCGGAGAGGTATCGAAGTGGTCATAACGAGGCGGTCTTGAAAACCGTTTGGGGGCAACTCCACAAGGGTTCGAATCCCTTCCTCTCCGCCATTTTTATTTTTTGTAAACTAAATACTTTTAAAAGTAAGTTACAATTTGGAGTAGTACTCAAGTTGGTGACGGGTGAGGTTGCGAGCGCGTCCGATGGACGATACAGCGAGCAAAACGAAGCGCCGCGGTCGACAAGTGAGATGCAGCAGCATCGAATCGCCGGGCACCGCAAGAGGGCACGTAAGCCGAGGAACCTCTGAAAAATTAAGTCTTATGCAAAACTGAATATTTTATAAAAACGTAACAATTTGGAGTAGTACTCAAGTTGGTGACGAGGCGCCCCTGCTAAGGGCGTAGGTCGGCTAAACCCCGGCGCGAGAGTTCGAGTCTCTCCTACTCCGCCAAAGATAAAGCACCATCGCAAGATGGTGCTTTATTGATAAAATAAATATTTGGGCCCGTAGCTCAGCTGGGAGAGCGTACGGTTCGCATCCGTAAGGTCGAGGGTTCAATCCCCTTCGGGTCCACCAAAAAACCTCTCTTATCTACCAAGGCAAGAGAGGTTTTTTCATACATTTAGGGGCAAAGAAGTTGGCGAAACAGCACCCGACCGAATTTGAATACTATAATTTTACTGCTTTCTCATCTGCCGCAAGAACAACAATACTGCTAATATGAGCAGAATGGCGGCATATCCGAGCACCCACCATATATGAGGAAAAATCCCTGCAAAATCTCCTGCCAATACAGCCCGTTCCATATCCACGGCGTGAACAAAGGGAAGTGCGTAGGAAATCTTCTTAAATGCTCCGCCAACAAGGTCAAGGTCAAACCAAACACCGGACAGCCATGCGGAAAGGTTGGTAAGTAAAGCACCGCAGATACCGCCTACCTGCTTATCATTCAATACACTTCCGCAAAGGAGTCCTAAAGCAATGTAGAGGATGGATACGGGAATAATGAATACGACGGCATATAAAATATTTACTGTAATCTTTAGTCCGAGAAGGATTGCAGCGATATAGCAAACAACACATTGAGCGATAGATATCGGAATAATAGGCAAAGTGTAACCAAGAATGAAGTCCATCGGAGTCAGTGGCGTTGTATATAAACGCTGAAGCAATGAACTACCTCTGTCCTTTGCGATAATGGTAGCCGAAAATAGAGTCATAAATGCTAACCCGAAAACGGTTACACCCGGAGTCAGGTGTTGTATTTCAAACAGCTCTACGGGGATATTTGCTTGTATAGCACTCAACAATAAAATTAAGACGAGGGGAAATCCGAGTCCAAATAAAAGAGTTAGTGGATCTCGTAATATTTCTTTTGTATTTCTGTTTGCAAACGTTAGCATTCTCATTTTGCCGCCCCCTTAACAATGCGTACAAAGGCTTGCTCAAAATTATCCGTATCGGCGGCTTCTTTTATCTTGTCAGCAGTATCACAGATAAGCAGTTTGCCGTCTTTCATAATAGCGATACGGTCAGACAAGGCTTCTGCTTCTTCCATATAATGTGTTGTAAGAATAATGGTTACTTCCCCTTTAAGAGAGCGAATCAAATCCCACAGATCGCTTCGGGCAAGCACGTCAAGACCAAGCGTAGGTTCGTCAAGAAACAATATCTCCGGTTCGCTGATAAGTGCCATAGCAATGCTTAGTCGTCTTTGCCAGCCGCCAGACAGTTTACCTGCCTTTTTCTTACTGACAGATTCAAGTCCGAGCAGGTCGGTAAGCTCCTCAATTTTCACTTTTTGCTTTTCCTTTGTAAAACCGTGAACACCACACATCAGTTCAAGGTTCTCCCGAACCGAAAGACCGGGTGCAACCGCAGTTTCCTGCGGAGAAACAGCTATAAGCGATTTCACATCAGCAGTATCTTTGTTAATACTTTTTCCGTTAAGAAAAGCAACTCCGCTTGTGGGTTGTGTAAGGCACGATAGCATTTTAATGGTGGTGGTCTTTCCCGCACCATTTACACCGAGCAGAGAGAACAGTTCACCCTTTTGAACCGAAAGGCTAAGGTTATCTACAGCAACCACATCTTTGTACTTTTTTGTTAAACCTTCAATTCTAATAGCATCCATTATTTATCACTCCATTCCATATTGTTTTCGGAGTCCCTGATAGCAATCCGTGAGCATTTTGCTGACAAGTTCCCAATCAAGATCAACAAAGCCTGTGGCAAACATAGTTGCAATTCCGTGAACATATGCCCACATTTCGAGGTGGAACAATTTTGCATCCATACCACTAAGTCCCGTATTTTTATGGACAATTGACTCCATTTTGTCAGTTTGTTCTGTTGCTTCGGGAATTATTTCACTTGAACGGTCACGCATATATAAAAGTTTGAACAATTCTTTTTCTTCTTTAGCAAATCGTATGTAAGCCATACCGTTTGCCTTATAAGCAGGAAACTCTCCGCATTCAACTTCTCGTTGCATATACGCTTGACACAAAATATCAGCTTTTTCTACGACGGCAAGACGAAGTTCATCCATGGTATCAAAGTTGGAGAAAACCGGTTGTGTAGAGCAATTCAATGCAGAAGCTATTGTTCTTGCATTGATTGCCTGTGCTCCGTTATTGCGAACAATATCAACGGCAGCATTTATAATGTCTTCTTTTGATACTTTAACTTTGGGCGGCATAATGCACCTCCATAATATAGTTGTTGTTATATATCACTTGTTATTTTAATACGAAGCAAGGCAAATGTCAAGCGGTTTTGAGAAAACATTATTTTTTGCCTACCAAGGCAATAGGGATTCTCTTTTACCATACCGCCCTCGGTGAGCGCTTTTACGATTGGTTGAAAAATTTATAGTTTTGTGGTATATTTAATTAAGCAAACAGTGCATTTACATACCGTTATACAGTTCTTTCACAGAAAAACAACAAGGTGAACTAAATGATTATTTTAATTTCGGGTGCTTCGCACACGGGTAAAACCGCCCTTGCACAAAAATTATTAGAGAAATACAAATACCCTTATTTGTCGATTGACCACTTGAAAATGGGGCTTATTAGAAGTGGCAACACTTATCTTACCCCCGAGGATGATGATGAGTTAACCGCTTATTTGTGGCCGATAGTCAGAGAAATAATTAAAACGGCTATCGAAAATAAGCAGAATTTGATTGTTGAGGGTTGCTATATCCCCTTTAATTGGCGGCAAGATTTTGAGGCAGAATATCTTGACAATATCAAAGGTTATTTTCTTATAATGAGCGAAAATTATATTAAAAAACATTTTGACGATATAAAGAATTATGCCAACGTAATTGAAAACAGATTAGACGATGATTATTGCACCTTGGAACAGGTTTTGCGTGATAACGCTAAATATTTACTTAATGCAAAAAAGCATCATTTAGACTTTATTCTCATCGATAACGAATACAACATAGAAATATAAATTGAGGAACAAAATGAAACGAATTTTAAAAACTATTCTTTTAATTATAGGCATTGCGGTGCTTACTAACGGTATTGCTTTGTCTTTCACATCAAACTTTAATCTTGGTATTGTGCTGACTATTTTACTTGGCTGTGTGCTTATATTTTGGTATATCTTTTGGGGCACTATCATTAAGGCGTTGCCTAAGTGGTTTAAGGCTATTTTTATAATTTTTCTTGTTTTTATGGTGTCACTCTCGTCCTTTTTGTTTTGCTACGGCAAAAGCAATGACGTCACCTACAAAGAGGATGCCATTGTTGTTTTGGGCGCGGGAATTCATGGCGAAAGACCCAGTCAGGTTTTGGCTGACCGTCTAAAAAGCGCCATAGAGTATCACAAGAAAAATCCCGACTGTGTAATTGTGGTGTCGGGTGGTCAAGGTCGTCAAGAGTCAATTAGTGAAGCCTTGGCGATGGAAAGATATTTGCTCGCCAATGGCATACCGAGTGACAAAATTATTAAAGAGGATAAATCTACAAGCACATTTGAGAATTTTGTAAATTCTAAGGCGATTTTAGATGATACGTTTGATAAGGAATACAGTGTAGCATTTATTACAAATGAATATCACGTATACCGCGCTCGCGGTATTGCTGAATCTGCCGGGCTTGAAGTCACACACTACCACAGCTCGACTCGTTGGTATTCGGTGTTACCGGGTACCCTTCGCGAGTGCCTTGCGGTTATGAAATTTTGGGTATTTAAAAATTAAATATAAAAAACCCCCGAGTTTAAAAACTCGGGGGTCTATTTTTGAAATATTATTTAAATAGCGGTGTAGAAAAATATCTTTCGGCAGTATCGGGCAATACCGTTACAACGGTTTTACCTTTGCCGAGTTTTTTAGCAAGCTTTATGGCGGCCGCAACGTTTGTGCCACTTGAAATGCCACACATTATGCCCTCTTTGCTTGCAAGCTCTCTGGCAGTTTGCAGTGCTTCATCATCTTTAATGATGCAAATATCACTGTAAATATTTTGATTAAGTATTCTAGGTATAACACCGTCGCCAATGCCCATTTGTATATGGGTACCTATCGAACCACCCGATAAAATTGCCGCATCTTCGGGTTCAACCGCCCATATTTCAATATCAGGGTTGGCTTCTTTCAGCACCTCGCCGATGCCCGTAATGGTGCCACCCGTACCAATACCCGAGCAAAAACCGTGAATTGGACCATCTACCTGTTCGAGAATTTCTCTTGCCGTGGCGTTGCGCTGAATTTCGGGGTTAGCGGGGTTTTCAAACTGTTGAGGAACAAACACCCTGCTATCCTCTTTTTGCATTTTAAGCGCCAATTTTACGCATTCTTCAATGCAATCGCCAATATTGCCTGCATCATGTACCAAAATAACCTCGGCACCATAGTGATTAACAATAAGGCGGCGCTCTTCGCTTACCGAATCGGGCATAATAATTTTTGTCTTTATACCCAAAACGGCACCCACGAGTGCAAGACCAATACCCTGATTGCCGCTTGTAGGCTCGACAATTATAGTGTCCTCTTTTATAATGCCCTGCTTTATAGCGGTTTTAATCATATTATACGCTGTACGCGTCTTAATCGAACCGCCGACGTTAAGTCCCTCGAATTTAACGAGTATCTCTGCCGAATCGGGTCCAACCATATTTGAAAGCCTAATAATCGGCGTATTGCCCAAGGCTTCGAGTATGTTATTGCAAATCATCAAATACCCTCCAAAAAATGCCTTGTAATATTATATGCTAAACCGCCATTATTGTCAATAAAAAAAGCGGCGGAAACACCGCCGCTAAAAAGTGTTAAATTTCATCGGGAGAAGCAATAGCTATGCCGTGTTGGCGAAGCACCTCTTCGGCGCCCTCCTCATCGTCTGCTTTTAATACCATAAGTGCCTTGCCCTGAGTTTTAGAAAGAAATGCATACATATATTCGACGAATATACCCGCCTCGCTTATATCCTTAAGCACCTCGGCAAGACCGCCTGCTCTATCATCAATATAAACCGCCAAAACATCGGTTGTTTTACTGATGATGCCGTTTTCCTTAAGCACCGCTTTTGCCTTATCAATATCATCAACGATTACTCTAAGCACACCGAAATCGGTAGTATCAGCCAACGATAGTGCGCGAAGATTTATACCGTTATCTGCAAAGCTGCTAATGATAGCCTCAAGTCTGCCATGCTTATTCTCGACAAATATACAAAGCTGTTTTATAAACATATTATGACTCCTTTCCTTATTTCAATTTGCGCTTATCAATAACGCGCTTAGCCTTACCCTCACTACGCTGAATAGATTTCGGGTTAACAAGCTTAACCTTAGGACCGATACCGAGTGTGCTTCGAAGATTTTCGGTAATAATCTTTTCGAACTTCTCGATACCCTTAACGCCGTCTGAGAATAACTGCTCGGTCATTTCGACCTCAACCTCAAACACGTCGCTATTATTAACACGGTCAACAATAATCTGATAGTTAGGTGTAACGCCACCGCCAACCTTCAGAAGCACCTCTTCAATTTGTGACGGGAATACGTTAACACCGCGAATAATTAACATATCATCGGTTCTACCCTGCGGCTTGTTCATTCTAACGTGGGTTCTGCCACACTTACACTTCTCGTAATTAAGCGAACAAATATCCCTTGTACGATAACGAATAAGCGGAAAGCCCTCCTTGGTGATGGTAGTAAACACAAGCTCACCCTGTGCGCCCTCGGGCAATACCTCACCTGTGTCGGGGTCGATAATTTCGGGGATAAAGTTATCCTCACAAACGTGCATACCGCACTGGTACTCACACTCGTAGGAAACACCCGGTCCCATAATCTCCGAAAGACCATAGATATCGTATGCCTTAAGACCTAATTTTTCCTCGATTTGTTGACGCATTTCCTCAGTCCAAGGCTCTGCGCCAAAAATACCAACCTTTAATTTAAGTTGGTCCTTAACGCCCATTTCCTCAATGGTTTCGCCAAGGTACATAGCGTATGACGGGGTGCAGCAAAGCACGGTTGCGCCGAAGTCAATCATTGTTTGAATTTGACGCTGTGTGTTACCCGATGAAATCGGTATTGCGGTTGCACCGATTCTTACGGCGCCATCGTGTGCACCAAATCCACCTGTGAAAAGTCCAAGACCGTAAGATACCTGAACAAAAGCATTTTCGTCATTACCTGTAGCTATAAGCATACGTGCAAAGCAATCGGCCCACATTTCGAGGTCGTTATCGGTATAACCGACAACAATCTGCTTACCCGTTGTACCCGATGAAGCATGCACGCGGCGAATATCACTCATAGGTACGGCAAACAGGCCGTAAGGGTAATAATCTCTTAAATCCTGCTTGTATGAAAACGGCAATTTTTTAAGGTCGTCAACACTCTTTACGTCGTCAGGAGTCAAACCTGCCTCGTCCATACGTTTTCTGAAAAGTTCTACCTTTTCATACATTCTTTTAACCTGCCAAGCAAGACGCTCACCCTGTAGTTTGCGAAGCTCCTCGCGTGGCATAGTTTCATATTTTTCCTGCCAGTATTTCAACGCTTTTCACCTCTAAGAATTGTAGCCTAAATCAAATGCCTTTAGATTTACCTCTAAAAACTTCTCGGGAACGGTAGTTTTAATGGTTTCTACCCATTTTTCATACTCGATTTCGCTATTTTTAGCCATAAGACCGATTAGCACAACGTTAACTGCCTTTGTGTTACCTGCCTGCTTCGCTAACTTTAAGGCGTCCACAAAAATGGAATCGGCACACGCAGATATTTTCTCCTCTATTTCGGCGGGATATTGTGCGGCGCCTGTAATTACGGGCATTGGGTCAATCTGCTGATTATTAACGATAATCTTACCGCCCTTTTTAAGAAAAGGCAATGCACGATAGGCTTCGAGCATTTCGAAGGCTAAAATAATATCGGCCTCACCCTTATCTATTATGGGTGAATAAACCTTGTCGCCGTATTTTACGTAGGTTACAACACTACCACCACGCTGTGACATACCGTGAACCTCTGAAACCTTAACATCATAGCCCTCGCCGATAACGGTATTACCTAAAATTCGGCTTGCAAGCAGGGTACCCTGACCGCCTACGCCGACAATCATAATATTCTTGGTCATTTTATGCCTCCTCCTTTTCTATTGCACCAAAGGGGCAAACGTTTATACAAAGACCGCAGCCGTTACACTGTGTTGGGTCTATAACTACCTTGTCATCCTTAACGGTAATGGCGGGACAACCAAGCTTCATACACATTTTGCAGTTACGGCAGTTATCATTTATCTTGCATCTGCCTGTATACTTAACGGTTTTAAGAAGCGCACAAGGACGCTGAGCAATAATTACAGACGGCTCTTCCCTGTTAACCTCTTCCTTAACAACCTTTTCAAAAGCCTTAATATCAAACGGGTCGCAAACTACAACATTATCAATACCGATAGATTTGCAAAGAGCAATTAGGTTAACCTGCTTTGTTTCTTCACCACGAATGGTGTAACCCGTTGTGGGGTTTTGCTGGTGACCCGTCATACCCGTAATTGAGTTATCAAGAATAATAACGGTGTTGTTACCCTTATTATATACGATATCCACAAGACCTGTTATACCCGAATGCATAAAGGTTGAGTCGCCGATTACCGATACTAATTTCTTGTTAAATTCACTGCCTCTTGCCTTAGCCATACCGTGAGCGGCACTGACTGATGCGCCCATACAAATGGTGGTATCAACCGATTGAAGCGGCGCAACAGCACCTAAGGTGTAGCAACCGATATCACCCGACACTACGAGTCCTAACTTCTTAAGCACGTAGAAGGTGCCTCTGTGCGGACAGCCAGCACACATAACGGGTGGGCGCATAGGAATAGTCTCGGCAAGTGCATTAAACTCGGGCGCATTTTCACCCAAAACAACCTTTTTAATCATGGAGGGTGTATATTCGCCGAGTAGTGTAAATTCATCCTTACCCTTAATATTGTTAATACCAAGCGCACGGCAATGATTTTCAATAACAGGGTCTAATTCCTCAACAACGTAAACTGTATCGTATTTTTTAGCAAATTCAATTATCTTATTTACGGGAAGCGGATATACCATACCGAGCTTTAAGTAATCAACGCTGTTTCCCAGCGCCTCTTTAGCATACATATATGCAATACCCGCACTGATTACACCAATTTTGGCGCCGTTTTCTTCCAAAGAGTTAAGTTCGGTAGTTTCGGCAAATTCGGTAAGAGCTGCAATGCGGTTTTCAACGTCAACGTGGCGCTTAACCGCATTGGCGGGCATCATAACGTACTTTGCGGGATTTTTCTCATAATCTTTTAATTCTACTTCTTTTCTGTCCTGCAATTCAACAAGGCTTTGAGAGTGCGAAACACGTGTTGAAAGGCGCACAAAAACGGGTGTATCAAACTGCTCTGAGAGTTCAAATGCCGCCTTGGTAAACTCCTTACACTCGCTTGAATCGGCAGGCTCTACCATCATAATTTTAGAAGCCTTTGCATAGTGACGAGAATCCTGCTCGTTTTGAGATGAGTGCATACCCGGGTCATCGGCAACGCAGAAAACAAGGCCGCCGTTAACACCTGTGTAGCTCACTGTAAAAATAGGGTCGGCCATAACGTTGAGTCCAACGTGCTTCATACAGCTCATCGCTCTGGCGCCTGCAATAGATGCGCCAATAGCAACCTCTGCCGCTACCTTTTCGTTGGGTGACCATTCGGCATAAACTTCATCGAATTTTACTACCTCTTCGGTAATTTCGGTGCTCGGTGTGCCGGGGTATGAAGCAACAACGTTTACGCCTGCCTCATAAGCGCCGCGAGCTACCGCCGCATTACCTAATAATAACTTTTTCATATTATGTATCCTTCCCTATTTAATCTCGTTTTGTTGTGCCACAACACTCTCACCGCAATAGATACTGCGAAGCTTGGGCTTTTCGATTTTACCAGTCGGATTTCTCGGTACATCGGCAAAGATGATTTTGCGCGGACGCTTGTATCTTGGCAGGTCGGTACAGAAGTCTTCAATTTCTTCTTCTGTAAGTGACATACCGTCCTTTGCCTGAATAATCGCCGTTGCTATTTCACCGAGTCGACTGTCGGGCAAACCGATAACAGCAACGTCACTTATCTTTTCGTGGCGACGTAAGAAGTCCTCAATTTGTACGGGATAAAGGTTTTCGCCGCCCGAAATAATTACGTCTTTCTTGCGGTCAACAAGATAGATAAAGCCATCGGCATCCTCTTGCGCCATATCACCTGTATAAAGCCAACCGTCGTGAAGTACCTCGGCGGTTGCCTTTTCGTCCTTATAATATGCCGTCATAACACCGGGGCCCTTGACCGCCAGCTCACCAACCTCGCCACGTGCAACCTCATTACCATTTTCGTCGATAATCTTGGTCTGCCAGCCGTAGCCTGCTTTACCTATTGCACCAACCTTATGCTCGTTTTCCATACCGAGATGAACACATCCGGGGCCAATAGATTCCGAAAGACCGTAGTTAGTATCGTAGGCGTGATTTGGGAAATATTTTTTCCAGCGCTTTATTAGGCTTGGGGGTACGGGTTGTGCGCCAATGTGCATTAAGCGCCACTGTGATAGCTCATACTCCTCGAGTTTTATATCGCCACGCTCGATAGCGTCGAGTATATCCTGCGCCCACGGCACCAATAGCCAAACTATGCTACATTTTTCTTGACTGACGGCTCTGAGTATCCATTCGGGCTTTATGCCCTTTAAGATAACCGAGCGCGCACCCACTAAAAACGAGCCGAACCAGTGCATTTTAGCACCCGTATGGTAAAGGGGCGGTATGCAAAGAAACACGTCGTCCCTTGTCTGCTTGTGGTGATTCTGCTCGGTAAGGCAGGAATGCATAAGGCTTTGATGCTTATGTATAATCGCCTTGGGGAAGCCTGTTGTGCCCGATGAAAAATATACCGCCGCAAAATCATCGTCGCAAAGCTCTATCTGTGGGGTTTTGGACGAACAGAACGATACAAGACTGTCGTAGCTTTCGGCAAAGGTCGGACAATCCTCGCCGTGATATAACCAAAGCTTTACCCTTTTAACGCGGGTGCAGATTTCCTCAACACGTCCTGTAAACTCGGGACCGAAAACTATATAGTCAACGTCGGCAAGTTCAAGACAGTACTTAATTTCAGATGCCGAATATCTGTAATTAAGCGGCACTGCCATAGCACCCGTTTTTAATATACCAAAATAGATGGGCAACCATTCAATGCAGTTCATAAGCAAAATTGCAACCTTGTCACCCTTTTTAATTCCGCGGGTAAGCAGCAAATTTGCAAAGCGATTTGCACGCTTGTTAAATTCATCCCAGGTAATTTCCTTGCGGTATGCCTCGTTGGGATTAGCCTCAATAAGCGAATACTCGCGCCAGGTAGTCCTTGAACGATTTTCAAGCTGCGGATTTATTTCAACAAGACTTACGTCGTTGCCGTAATTTTCAGCATTTTTTTGTAAAATTTCGGTAATAGGCATTTACTTTTCTTCCTTTACTTTATCATTAAGCCAACGGCAAAATTTTATTTTCCGAGAGATTCCTTTGTCTCAACTATAACCTCTCTATGATAACACGAAAACATACCTTCTGTCAATTCTTTGTCGGGTTTTGGCGACAACCAACTTACAACGGGTACAATAATGAGTCCACCAAGCATTGCGATAACGCCGCAATTTATGGGCGACTGTAAAATTGCGGGGAAAATCGGGCGTGCTAACATATTTAAAAGCATAATTCCTGCACCAAAAATAAAGCTTGCCCAAACCGATGCCTTTGTGGTTCTTTTCCAATATAGACCAAATAAGAACGGTGCTAAGAATGCACCCGCAAGTGCGCCCCAAGATATACCCATCATATCAGCAATGTAGCCGAGCTTATCCTTATTAAGTGCAATTACCGCAGAAATTACAATAAATACAACGATAAACACACGCATAATAAATACCTGCTTTTTATCCGACATATTTTTAACTATGTGTCCCTTTATTAAATCGAGGGTGAGCGTCGAGCTTGAAGTCAGCACTAATGACGAAAGTGTCGACATTGATGCAGACAGTACAAGCACTATTACAATACCGATAAGCAGGTCGGGCAGATTTTCGAGCATTGTTGGGATAATGGCATCAAAACCGATTTTATCCACACCGCCGAGTGCGTCAAGCTTGCCCGAGAAAAGTCGACCGAAGCCGCCAAGGAAGTAGCAACCGCCTGCAACAACTATAGCGAAAATTGTCGAGATTATCGTACCCTTGTTTATATCATTTTCACTCTTAATGGCATAGAACTTTTGAACCATTTGCGGAAGTCCCCAGGTGCCGAGCGAGGTAAGAATTACAACGAAAAAGAGATTAAGCGGCTCGGGTCCTAAGAAGGAATTAAATGCACCGGGTATACCGCTTTCGCTTGGTGTTAACGCCAAGCCCTTAATTGCCTCGGTAAAACCACCCTGTCCCGATAATACGGCGGCAATAACGGCAATAATGCCGACAATCATAATAATACCTTGAATAAAATCGTTGATTGCAGTTGCCATATATCCGCCCGCAATAACGTATACACCCGTAAGCACCGCCATAACAATAACACAAACCGAGTAGTCAATGCCCGGGAAAGCCATCGAGAACAAACGAGAAAGACCGTTGTAGAGGGACGCGGTGTATGGAATTAAAAATACAAAAACAATAAGGGATGCGGCTATTTTAAGCGCAGGGCTTAGGTATCTTTTACCAAAAAACTCGGGCATTGTCGCACTTTCTAAATGCTGCGACATAAGACGGGTTCTGCGCCCCAAAACTACCCAAGCGAGCAGCGAACCGATAACGGCATTGCCGATACCTATCCAGGTTGATGCAATACCGAAGCGCCAACCGAACTGACCTGCATAGCCAACAAAGATTACGGCAGAAAAATATGACGTGCCGTAGGCGAATGCGGTAAGCCAGGGACCCACACTTCTGCCACCCAAAACGAAACCGTTAACATCGGTTGAGTTTTTACGGCAATAGAGTCCCACTGCCAGCATAACAGCGAAGAAAATAACCAACAACGAAACCTTTAAAATCATAAAAATCACCTTTCTTTTTGAAATCCTTTAACATTTTAACGCGTTAAAGCCTAAAAGTCAAGTGTTTTTTAAAAAATTTTCCAAAAAATAAAGGGGCGACCAACGGTCGCCCCTACTAAATCCTAACCCCTAAATCCTAAATCCTAATTAAAACAAAACACCCGAACGACAAGTTCGGGTGTTTTTGTTTTGAAAATTACTGATTATTCATAGCTGAGGTCCAGAGGTCGCTCCAGGTGATTTCTTCACCATCGCCGTCTACGGTGTAATCTACTGTGATTACGTCCTCAACCGAAATCTCTTCATTAGTAAGTGCGGGGTTAACATACTTTTTCATTTCAGTTTTCTCCCTTCTAATATTACTTACCTATAGCGTCTAATACGTCGTTATAGCTGCGTTCAATTACGTCAGTATATACATACTTGGTTTCGCCGTCTACTTCGTATGCAACGTACATTCTTGAAGAAATCTGAACACCAAAGAATGACTCAGGGATGCCTACGAGTGTAATTGCGATATCAGAGAAGTCACCGGTGAGTGCAACTACCTTGCTTACAGCCTGACGGGTTGCACGCTCGGTATCTACGGTTAATTCACCATCGATAAGTGCGCTCGGGATAAAGAGCATACCAACCTCTGTGGGCTCGTAAACTACACCGTCAACGAGTAGCTTATCACCGAGTAAACCGACTTCGCCATTGCGTCTGATAAAGTCGGTACGTGCGCCAAAGCGGATACCCTTCTTTTCGGGGTTAACCGGAATTGTAGCACCAAGCATCATTGAGTTAAATGTGCCGTCGTCCGGAATGTACTCTACAGAAATTGTAGTTGCGTTGAGGTCCTCTGAAGTAAAGGTGTAAACACGACCTGTTACGTCAGAATCGAGAACGCGCTTGCCATCAATTACGAGTGAGCCAACCTTTACCTTGTAGCCCTCGGCAGGAGCGATTTCTACAGTATAAGTGTTGTCAGAACCAACAACAGCCTCAACCTCTGCAGTACCTTCACCTGTGATAGTGATAGTAGCCTCAGGCTCGGGGGGAGCTACTTCAGCCTCTATAGCATCAGGCATAGCGTTTGAGTTGAGGGTTACCTTAAAGGTCTTGGTCTGTATCTTACCGCCCCAAACGAATATACCGGGAGCGCCTGCGTCTACAGCATGGTTAACGTCTTCAGCCCACGCTGTTTTATCAGCATCGCTTGCCTTGCTGAGATTGTAAATCTCGGTGGAGTCAACCGATAGTGCAAAGTTTTCGCCATCATAAACGCCCTTTAAGATTTTATATTCATCGAGCGTTGTGGTATTTGTCCAATAGTAGTGACCGTTATAGCCCTCCATATCCTTTGTTAACGTACCCTTGTTTTCCCTAATATAG
>SVOR01000016.1 GCA_015066295.1 Oscillospiraceae bacterium | reverse complement strand
TTTTTCTTGCTATGAAAACTTGTAAGACACAAAGTATTACTGCGTTTTCATATCTTCGAAATAGTAGCAAATTTATTCTTACAAAACTGCAGGCGCACCATAGGATACTACGTAAGGCTCTTCAGCATCGGCGTAGGCAATTATTGAAACTATTGTTTTGTTAAAAAATTACATTTAAAGTTAAAATTACCTTTAATAAAACAAAGTCGCAGTAAAACAATAATACTGCAAACGCATTAAAATCTAAAAAACAAGGAGTGAATACAAATGGCAAAGAATGCACAGGCTAAGGAAGCTCTCAACCGTTTTAAGATGGAGGCTGCCAACGAGGTAGGCGTTAATCTTAAGCAGGGTTACAACGGCGACTTAACATCTAAGCAGGCTGGTTCTATCGGCGGTCAGATGGTTAAGAAAATGATCGAATCTTACGAAAACAGCATGAAGTAAGTTTTTACCCATTAAAAAAGCAGAGCGGACAACCGTTCTGCTTTTTTGCTTTCCATTGATTTTTAAGTTAAAATATGGTAAAATACTTTTGGTGATTATTATGGATTTTAAAATCGGATTACTTAATGATTCATTTCCGCCAACTATCGACGGTGTTGCTAATTGTGTAAAAAATTATGCCGACATTATTTGCGAGAAATACGGCACCCCCACCGTTATTACGCCCGAATATCCCCACGTTATCGATAACTATCCTTACGAGGTCTACAGATATTCTTCGGTTAAGTTCAGCGGTAAAATGCCCTACCGTGTAGGCAACCCCTTTTCCCCCGCCTGCATCGTTGATTTAAAAGCTAAAAACTTTGATATAATACATAACCACTGTCCTTTTGCTTCGGGTTTATTGGCACATTATATTGCGGGCAAAAAAACGCCCCTCGTTTTTACCTATCACACAAAATTTGATATTGATATTGATAACTACATTCGCAACGAGCAGTTTAACACTATTTCTAAAAAGTTTATTCTTAACAATATTAAATTTTCTGATGAAGTTTGGTGTGTATCACATGGCTCGGTTGAAAGCCTTAGAAGTCTCGGCTACAAGGGCGACGTTCATGTTATGCCCAACGGCACCGACTTTAAAAAAGGCAAAGCAGACCAAAAGCTTATTGACGAGATAAAGCACCTATATAAAATCGATGGAAGCGTGCCGATATTCGTTTTTTGCGGCAGAATGATGTGGTATAAAAATATAAAGCTAATTCTTGACGGATTAAAGCTATTAAATAAAGACGGATATAACTTTAAAATGTTGTTTATTGGCGGGGGCCCCGACCGTGCACCAATTGAGCACTATTCGAATTATTTAGGTTTTCCCAAGGGTACAATCGAGTTTACGGGCCCAATATACGACCGTGAAAAAATCCGTGCAGTTTACAGCATTGCCGATTTACTATTGTTCCCCTCCACCTATGATACGTCGGGACTTGTTGTTAAGGAGGCTG
The DNA here is from genome assembly GCA_015066295.1 of Oscillospiraceae bacterium. GTDB lineage: Bacteria > Bacillota > Clostridia > Oscillospirales > Acutalibacteraceae > SIG565. The sequence continues at coordinate 41,428 of SVOR01000016.1, read as the reverse complement.
CGGCGTGCGACTGTGCTTCCCTACTTGTTAAGGGCAGCTGCGCGAGCGAGGGCATTACCGATGGTGTTGACGGTGTTTTGATAGAAGAAACACCCGAAAGCTTAGCGAAGGCAATTGCAGATATAATTAAAATTGACGGTTTGTTTAATAAGCTTGGCAAGGCGGCCGGTGAAAACGTATATTTCAGCTGGGACGACGCCGTTGCCATGGCATACGAGCGCTACCAATATATAATTGAAAACCAAAAACGTAAATAAAATTTTTCCAAAAATCTAAATGTATATTTAAGCGTTGCGGTAACAAAATATTAACAAAGGAGTTGATATTATGTTAGACCGCATTAGCCTTATATTAGTTATTCTCGGTGCAATTAACTGGGGTAGCGTCGGTATTTTCCAGTTTGATATCGTCGCTTGGATTTTCGGCGGCAGCGACGCACTGCTTGCGAGAATTATTTACACAGTTATCGCACTCGCGGGTATTTGGTGCATTTCACTTCTTTTCAGACAGCGAAATGAAATTATTGAAAAATAATAAAAAGGAATAGTCTTCCGACTATTCCTTTTTATTTTTCTTTTTAAATGAAATTTGAGATAAGATAATGCCAACAAATATAATACCGCAACCGATATATGCACGAGCATTCATACCCTTGTCAACACCAAATAGAACTCCACCTATGGCAGCGAAAACCGACTCGGTTGAAAGAATTATTGCCGAATAGGTTGGGTCGGCATCGCGTTGACCGAGCACCTGACAGGTGTAAGCAATACCCGACGAACAAAGACCCATATACAAAAGCGGAATTATTGCGCCACTTATCTGCGAGCATATAACAGAAAAATCGGTATGCCCTGTTATAAGCATAATTATAAATCCCCACAGACCGCAGACCAAAAACTGTATGCTTGAAAATTTAATGGGACTGACACTATCAATAAATTTGTCAATAGTAACAATATGGAATGCCCAGAATATTGCGCCAATAAATAAAACAATATCGGCAAAGCCCACGTTTTTGATGCCATTTTGCACACTTAATAAATAAAGACCTACAACTGCGCAAACTGCACCTAAAGCCACGTTTAAGCCCGTCTTTTTTCTAAAAAAGATAAGATATATTATTGGGACTAAAATGGTATACGTGCCCGTAATAAAGCCCGCCTTGCCTGCGTTAGGATTGATATTTATTCCCCACTGCTGAAGTGCCGACGCTATAAACAAAATGGTACCGCAAATAGTGCCTGCCAGAACCGTCGTTTTAAATTTGGGCTTGATTTCAAGCTTTTGCTCGTTGCGATTTTCAAATAAGAAAATTATGGGCAGGAGTGCTGCTGAACCTAAAACATACCGAAAGCCAATAAGCAAGAATAGATTTATGCTGTCGCCCGCATCACACTGTGCAACAAAGGCAAAGCCCCAAATAACTGCCGCACTAACAAGAAAAAGATTTGATTTTAATTTAGAACTAATTTTCATTTTAACACACTATTCTAAAACTAAATTACCGCCAATTATCTTGAAGGTTATATTACCCTCACGGTCGGTACGCAACATTGTTACACCTGCAGTTGCAAGTCGCTTTACTACCGCAGCGTGCGGATGGCCATAGCGGTTGTTGGCGCCGCAAGAAATAACTGCATAGTACGGTGTAGCATGGTCGATAAACGCTTGCGAAGTTGAAGTACGACTGCCGTGATGACCCACCTTTAAAACGTCACAATCAAAATCTATATTTTGAGCGATAAGTTTTTGCTCGCAAATTTCTTCGGCATCACCCGTAAAGAGAAATTTATTATCGCAGTTTTCTGCCATAAGAATAATCGAAAGATTATTTTCGTCCTCAGCCTGCTCGTCACTCATCAACACCGTCATTTTAAAATTACCGATATTGATAATCATACCCTCTTTTGCGTAATGGCATTTTGCATTAACATACTCGGCGGTATCGATAATATTTTTGAGGGCTTCGGCATTTTCATCATCGGCCGGTAAAACGTCAGAAAACAAGACGTTTTTAACCTTAAATTCCTCAAGAATAAACTGAGCACTACCAATATGGTCATCGTGAGGATGAGATAAAATCATAACATCAATTGTATTGATGTTATGATTTTTAAGTGCTGTTGAAATTTTTGTCGCAGAAGAAGGTGTGCCCGCATCAATAAGGGCTGTATAGCCTTCACTGTGAATTATGGTGCTGTCACCCTGCCCTACGTCAATAAACTCAACAAAATCGTCATTAGCGGTTTCTTTGTTATAGGTTTTAACAAGTGTAAGAGCGGTTACGGTTATAACAATAATAACAGCTAAAATAATTTTTGTTTTTTGGGACAACTTAAACGGAAGGGACATTATTCCTCACCCGCCTGTTTTTCAAGCAGCATTTCCTTGGTCATTAAAACCTGACGAGGCTTTGAGCCTTCGTATGGTCCTACAACACCGCGTTCCTCCATTATATCAATAAGACGTGCCGCACGAGCGTAACCAAGCTTTAATTTACGCTGAAGCATTGAGGTAGATGCCTGTCCAAGCTCAACAACCGTCTCGATAGCAGCATTAAGCATTGGGTCATCGTCATCCAAGCTTGCCTCGCCGGCGCTGGTTTTATTCTTTTTCTCCACTGCGGCTTGACGCTCGATTTCCTGCATAACATCCTCGTCGTACTCACAAGAATGGTCGCCCTTTATGTAATCAACAACCGCTTCAACCTCTTCGTCACTTACAAAGCAACCCTGTAAGCGATTAGGCTTTGAGCAACCGACAGGATTAAATAGCATATCACCACGACCAAGCAGTTTTTCGGCACCAGCCATATCAAGAATTGTTCGGCTGTCTACCTGACTTGAAACCGCAAATGCGATACGTGACGGAATATTCGCCTTAATTACACCCGTAACAACGTCAACAGAGGGACGCTGTGTTGCAATAAGCAGATGCATACCTGCGGCACGAGCCTTGGCAGCGATACGGTTAATAGAATCTTCAACCTCACTCGGAGCCGTCATCATAAGGTCTGCCAACTCGTCAATAATAATTACGATTTGCGGCATTTTAGTAAGCTCTAAATCAGGATTATTATCAACTAATTTATTATATCCTGCTAAATCACGCACACCGTTTTGGGCAAACATTGCGTATCTCTGTTCCATCTCGGTAACTGCCCAGCCGAGTGCACCTGCCGCTTTGCGCGGGTCGGTAACAACGGGCACCAACAAATGCGGTATGCCGTTATATACACCAAGTTCAACAACCTTTGGGTCAATCATTAAAAGCTTTACCTCTTCGGGTGTAGCCTTATATAAGATACTCATAATAATTGAGTTAATACATACCGATTTACCCGAGCCGGTAGCACCGGCTATGAGTCCGTGAGGCATTTTTGCGATATCGGTAACAACTGCATTACCTGCTATATCTCGACCGAGTGCCACCGTTAATTTACTCTTTGAGCCTGTAAACATCGGTGACTCAATAATCTCGCGCACACCAACAACGTTGCTTGACTTGTTGGGTACTTCTATACCAACTGCCGCCTTGTTAGGAATAGGCGCTTCAATACGAACACCCGCAGTTGCTAAATTAAGCGCAATATCATCAGCAAGGTTGGTGATTTTACTAATCTTAACACCTGCGCAGGGCTGCAACTCATATCTTGTAACTGTCGGACCACGGCTAATATCAACAATGCGTGTTTCAACTCCGAAGCTGCGCAGAGTATCAACAAGGTGCGCCGCCGTTGTATCGAGGTCGTTTTCGGTAGCCGCAGTATTTTCAAATACAGGTGGCTTAAGTAGAGAAATCGGCGGGAATTTATAACCGTCATTCTCGGTAATAACCATTGTGGACTTCTTCTGCTCCTGCTCAAATTCAGCAACAAGCTTTTCCTCTTGTTCCTTACCAAGACGCTCTCGGCGTTGAACAGTTTTTTCGGACTTTGCTTCCTCTAAAGCATCGTCAATTTGCTCGTTATCCTCAGGAGTCGGCTCGGCGCTTTCAATACCGTTGTATGCTTCGACAACCTTTTTCTGACGCTCGCTGAGTGAAGTAGTATCTACAGTACGTTTTTCGGGAATATCATCAACTGGGATGTCAACCTCGCTTCTCTTTCTTGCATCATCGGCAACCTTTTTGTTTTGAACGTCAACAAATACCTCGCTTGCATGCTCCTCAATCTTTTTAACGGGTTTAGAAATAGATTTAAATAGGGCGACGAGTGTTGTGCCCGTTAATATCATAAGTAAAACAAAAATAATTAAGAAAACCGTAATTATAGCGCCAGTATTACCGAATAATAATTCGATTGGTCTACCGAATAATGCGCCAATAAAACCGCTGCCTTTGAGCTCAACACCCGACGTATAAGCCGCGCTTAAATGCTTGCCAAAGGTAGCGCCGTTTTCTTTAATAAATAAGTCGGTTAACGCGCCTATAAATAGCACGATACCAACCGCTTCAAAGGTTCTGGCAAGGGCGGTTGATTTAAACTTATCAAATGCATATAACACTGCAATAAAGCCGATTAAGAAAGGATAGAAATATGCTAACCATCCAAATAGGCCAAACGAGAAATTATGTAAAAACCTCCACACGTTTTCGCCAGGTATTAAAACAACGCATAAAGTGAATACCGCCACTGCAAAGCAAATAATCGAAACTATATGACGTTTACCTGCCACAGTATTGCCTTTCTCCTGCTTGGTTGTCTTTTTCTTAGACGTTGACTTTTTAGTAGCCATCTTTATCCCCCTAATTTAAAATCCCTTATGTAAAATAAGGGATTTAACCCTTATTTTCTATCATATTATTTAAACACTCAATGACGTCGGACAGATTACCGAGTTCATCAATGAGTCCCTCTTTAACAGCCTTTTCTCCATTAAGCACCGAGCCGACGTCGGTAACCAATTCGCCCGTATTCATCATAAGCTCGGTAAATCTTTCGGACGTGATTTGTGAATTTGACGTCACAAAATCTGTTATGCGTTCCTGCATACGCTCAAAATGGTTAAGCATCTGCGGTACACCCAACACCAAGCCGTTCATCCTTACGGGGTGAATAGTCATGGTAGCAGATGGAACGATAAATGATTTTTTTGATGCGACCGCGAGTGGCACACCAATTGAATGTCCGCCACCAAGCACCAACGAAACGGTAGGCTTGCACATACCCGCAATTAACTCGGCAATAGCAAGTCCTGCCTCAACGTCGCCTCCAACGGTGTTAAGAATAATTAGTAGTCCTTCAATGTCCTTATCCTGTTCAATGGCGACTAACTGCGGAATAACGTGCTCATACTTGGTGGTTTTATTCTGCTCAGGCAAGGCTGTATGCCCTTCAATTTCGCCAACAATTGTAAGACAAAAAATATTGTGCTTGCCATTACTAACGTTTAGCGAGCCCATTTCTTTTATCTTGTCAATATCGGTCTCATTATTGCTTTTTTTGTTATTTTCGTTCATAAACATTCCTCCAAACATAGTATTTGGTAAATATTTATAAACATACACTAATTATACTTCTTTTTAGTAAATAATTCAAGTAATAAATAAAGAGGTGTTTTAGCACCTCTTTATTCTTTAAGAAAATACGTATTCACCGTTTTGATAACTGCATTTTAAGGTATCGCCACTCTTAATTTCACCCGATAAAATCTTCTCACTGATTAAATCTTCAATACTGCTTTGTATCTGACGGCGAAGGGGTCTTGCGCCATATACTGCATCGAAGCCCTCCTCCGATACCCTATCAATTACCGATTGGTCGAAGGTAATTTCGATGCCAATATTTTTAATCTTTTGTGAAAGCTTTTCGAGCATCTTTGCAGCTATGACCTTAATATCATCGCGAGAAAGCTTTCTAAACACAATCGTATCATCAACACGATTTAAAAATTCGGGCTTAAACGCCTTTTTAAGCTCACCAATTACTAACTCTTTAATAACATTATAATCTTGTGCCGCATCATCCTGCGAGGCCGCGAAGCCGAATGCCTGCTTCTTTTCGGTAATTAAGCGAGCGCCGATATTTGAGGTCATTATTATAACGGTATTCTTAAAATCAACCCTTCTGCCCTGCGAATCGGTAAGAACGCCATCGTCAAGAATTTGCAAAAGAATATTAAACACGTCGGGATGCGCCTTTTCGATTTCGTCAAACAGCACAACCGAATATGGCGAGCGTCTAACCTTTTCGGTTAGCTGACCGCCTTCATCAAAGCCGACATAACCGGGTGGCGAGCCGATAAGTCGCGAGACGGTATGCTTTTCCATATACTCCGACATATCAAGTCTAATCATTGCATTTTCGTTTCCAAACATTGCCTCTGCAAGCGATTTGCAAAGCTCGGTTTTACCGACACCCGTTGGTCCTAAGAATATAAATGAACCGATTGGTCTTGATGGATCTTTAAGACCAACTCTACCGCGTCGTATAGCCTTTGACAATGAGGTCACCGCCTCATCCTGCCCAACTATTCTTTGGTGGAGAACATCCTCCATTTTAAGCAGTCTTTCGCTTTCCTCCTCGGTCAGCTGAGTTACGGGCACACCCGTCCAATCGGAAACAATCTGCGCAATTTCATCGGCGGTTACTGTGCCGTTGTATCTACCGTTTTCGCTCTGCCACTTTTTATCCTCATCAAGTAATTTTTGGCGAAGCTCTTTTTCGTCATCGCGAAGTCGTGCCGCCAATTCAAAATCTTGATTTTCAATTGCGGCAGTTTTTTCGGACTCAATTTCGGCAATTTTAATTTCTAAATCTTTAATATTTTCGGGCTGAGTCGTGTTGCGAAGCCTAACCTTTGAACCTGCTTCGTCAATAAGGTCAATCGCCTTATCGGGCAAATATCGGTCATTTATATACCTGCTTGAAAGTGTCACGGCAGTTGTGATTGCCTCGTCGGTAATCTTAACGCCATGGTGAGCTTCGTATCTGTCCCTTAACCCCTTAATTATAAGAATTGTATCCTCCTCGCTCGGCTCACCAACCGTAACGGGTTGAAAACGTCTTTCAAGGGCAGAATCCTTTTCGATATTCTTACGATATTCGGTTAAAGTGGTAGCGCCAATTAACTGTAACTCGCCACGCGCTAACGAGGGTTTTAAAATATTTGCGGCATCGGTAGCGCCCTCAGCGGCACCTGCACCGACTATATTATGCACCTCATCAATAAACAAAATTATATCGTCGGCAGCAGTAACCTCTTCTATAACCGATTTTATACGCTCCTCAAAGTCGCCACGATATTTGGTGCCTGCCACCATTCCTGTCAAATCCAGTGAAATTAAGCGTTTATTTTTAAGAAGCTCGGGGACGTCACCCGATGCGATTTTTAATGCAAGTCCCTCTGCAATGGCAGTTTTACCGACACCCGGTTCACCGACTAAGCAAGGGTTGTTTTTTGTGCGGCGGCATAAAATTTGCAACACACGCTCAATCTCACTATTTCGGCCAATAACGGGGTCTAATTTACCGCTTTTTGCCTGTGCGGTTAAATCGTGACCAAATTTTAAAAGGACACTGTCTGACTTGCCTTGTGAAGCAGAATAACCCTGCTTTTGCTGAGGATTTGCCTCACTTTGATTATAATCAACCTCAATTCCCGTTGCCTTAAATGCGGCGGTGGTTAAAAAGGCAATATCAATATTTAATTGCTTTAAAAATCTAATGGCATAATTATCGGAGTCACTTAAAATTGCGATAAGAATATGCTCGGTGCCAACAAGCTTTTTGTTTAGGTTTTTGCATCCGCTAACCGCAACCTCAAGCACCTTTTTCGCGCGTGGCGTTAGGTGGTCGGGTGTTAATGCGGTTGGCGTGCCAATGCCTATAGATTCCTTAATGAGCTGTTCAATTTTTTCGGCCGTAACACCGTTTTTATTTAAAACACTGCCTGCAACCGACGTGCCCACCTTAAGTAAGCCTAAGAGCAAGTGTTCGCTTCCAACGTAGGTATGACCCAAAACCTCGGCGGAGTTAATCGCCTGATTTATCGCCTCACTTGCCTTCGGTGTAAAGCCATTGAAATTATATTTCATAAAATCACCTTATTCTAATAAAGTTCTAATAGTCTGCGCTCTTTTAACGTCACGCTCATGCGCGTCAAGACTACCGTATTTGCGCATCAACATATTTGGTTGACATTCAATAAGTATGCGCATCGGTAAGGTATTATCAATATTGATTATACCCATACCTACGCCCAATTTAATCATTGAAACGAGATTCATCATTTCTTTACTTGAAATTATTCTCGCATTTTTAAGGATGCCATAGGCTCTGCAAACCTTGTCCTCAAGTGCAACACCTCTTGCTGTTTCGCGCAAAGATAATTCCTTGTCAATAATTTGTGTGGTAATTGCCTCCAAATTTTTAAGGGCATCTTTTTCGGAAATGCCAAGTGTAATTTGGTTAGATAACTGATAGAGTGATGCCTGAGATTCACTTGATTCGCCATAAATTCCACGCACTGTAAAACCTATTTTGCTAACCGAATCGGCTATTGCAGAAATCTCTCTTGTGGATTCGAGCAATGGTAAATGAAGCATAACCGAAGCGCGAAGACCTGTGCCGAGATTGGTCGGACACTCGGTTAAATAACCTAACTTTTCGCTGAAAGCAAAGTTCAATTTTTCACCCAAAAAGGTATCGATTCGCTCGGCAATATCGTACGCTTTATGAAGGTCTAAACCACTGTGTAAAACCTGAATTCTAATGTGGTCTTCTTCGCCTATCATTACGCAAATCGACTCATCATCAGAAATTAAAATCGCCTTGTTTTCTTTATTTTGTGCAAATTCGGGGCTGATTATATGCCTTTCCATCATAGCGTAGCATTCGTTTTCAGGCACATCGTTCATATCAATATATTTAAGCGTTTTTGCATAAGGCGTGTTGCTATCGCAAATCGCCTCGCGCACACGCTCGTTTATCTGCTTTTTCTGCTCGTCTGTTAATCTCGTGCCAAACGGAACACCCGATAAATTTCTGGCAAGACGAATTCTCGAAGTAATTATAACGTCATTATTATCGCACTGTGTATACCAACTACTCATTTTCGTCTTCCTTCCTTTCTATTTCTCTAATCTTATCGCGAAGCTCAGCGGCGACTTCAAATTCTTCCTTTAAAACGGCATCGTTAAGTCTTGAACGCAGAGTTTCTAATTCATTCTTAGTGTCGAGTATGCTAAGAGGTGCTCTGTTGGGTATTTTGCCCACGTGGGTAATGCTTGAGTGAATTCTTTTAAGGTATGGTAACAGCTCATCATAAAAGGTTTCATAACACTTAGAGCAACCAACCTTACCGAAATTCACTATATCCGAAAAGGTGCAACCGCATTCATCACACTTTTTGGCGGTTGGCGATAAAAACTCATTAGTCGTATCCCCGAAAACCGATGCCAACATACCAGCAAGGCTATTAGCACCATAGCCTTTTTTAGCATAGCAGGACTGACAGAGGTACTGCTCGGTAACGACACCGTTTATTACTTTTTTTATGTGTGTAGTTGCATTATTAACACCGCAATTTTCACATTTCATAAGAAAATTCCTCCATAATTATATTAAGGTTAATAGCATTTGTTTTAAAATTGATGCACGTAAATACTCACGTAATTCAACCGGTATGCCGCGCATTACCGAATTCGATGTTGCCGCACTTAAAAGTCGTGCAGTTTCTTGATTAATAATATCTGACTGCAAGCAGTTTTCAATTAAGATACGTGCAGTTAAAGAGTCAATTGTTTCACCAATTGAATTTATTATGTGCATAAGCGCAGATGAACGGTTTAGTTTAATACGGGTAATTCTGATATAACCGCCACCGCCTCTGCGACTCTCGATTAAATAACCGTGCTCGGGTGTAAAGCGCGAATCCAAAACGTAGTTAATCTGACTTGGCACGCACCCCATCAGCGACGCGAATTCATTACGCTGAATCTCGGCCATATTGTCGGCCGACTGGTCTAACATTTTTAAAATTTCCTGGGTAATAAGGTCGCTCATTCTCATATATTAACACCTCTTTGTCTTTTCCTGACCTTATTATACATCAAAAGTCAAAGAAAGTCAAATATATTTTTGAAAAATAAAAAAATTACCACTTGTAACAAAAAAATTTTATCGGCATAGTATGTAATAAAGTGGAAAGGAGGTCTGTCAAATGTGTAACAATTCTTTCGGCGGCTGCACTTGGATTATCATCTTAATACTCATCATCTTCTGCTGCGGTGGTAATAACGGCTGCGGTTGTGACAACAACGGTTGCTGCTAATCTTTCCAACAAAAAAGCACCTGCTCAACAGAGCAGGTGCTTTTAATTTTTTAAAATTACTTATTAAAAATGTCAAGAACGTTCATTGTATCGGTATATGTATCGTCTTCTTCAACAGAGTTAGACATAAGCTCGCTTACAAAATCCTTCTTGTCATTCTTCTTCTCGTCGCCAAGACCTGTAGCAACAACGGTTACGCGGATGGTATCCTCGAGAGTCTCGTCAAGCTGAGCACCCCAAATGATTGTTGCATCGGGATGAGCCATTTCAGAAATGATAGAAGAAGCAAGCTCAACCTCTTCAAGACCGATATCCTCAGAACCTGTGATGCTGATGATTACGCCGCGAGCGTTATCCATAGATGTTTCAATTAGCGGGCTTGTAATAGCAGCACGAGCAGCCTGTTCAGCCTTATCTCTACCTGTAGCAACACCAACACCCATGTGAGCATAGCCTGCATCGGTCATGATTGCGCTAACGTCAGCGAAGTCGAGGTTAACAAGAGCAGTAACGTTGATAAGCTCAGAAATGCTCTGTACGCCCTGACGGAGAACGTCATCAGCAATATCAAATGCATTCTTAAAGGTAATCTTCTGCTCAGAAACATACTTTAAGCGGTCGTTAGGAATAACAACAAGGCTATCAACATGCTCGCGTAATGCAGCGATACCAGCCTCAGCCTGAGTCATTCTCTTCTTACCTTCAAAACCGAAGGGCTTAGTAACGATACCAACGGTAAGAATGCCAAGCTCCTTAGCGATTTGAGCAACAACAGGAGCAGCACCTGTACCGGTACCACCGCCCATACCTGCGGTAATGAAAATCATATCAGCACTGCCAATTGCAGCCTTGATTTCGTCCTTAGATTCTTCAGCAGCGCTTCTGCCCTTATCGGGGTTAGCACCGGCGCCCATACCATTTGTGGACTTGCTACCAATCTGAACCTTCTGTGAAGCCTTAGAAAGATAAAGCGCAGCCTTATCTGTATTTATAGCGATGAACTCTACACCGCGAACACCGGCATCAACCATGCGGTTAACAGCGTTACCGCCGCCGCCGCCGACACCTACAACTTTAATCTGTACAACATCATCTAATTCGTTTGAAACTTCAAATGCCATCTTTAAATTCCTCCACCTTAAACTTTATTTGGATGCGTGAAAACACACTTTGCGTATATTAACATATCAATAATATCACATAATTTTTCAAATTTCAATAGTAAAATTTACAAAATTGTAATTTTTTTAAAAAATATTCGACGGTTCGTAATATCCGCGCTGATTTTTATTGGTCCAAGCGCTTAAATCTATAAGTCCCGTTGTGTTTTGCCCGTTCTTTACGATTATTTCTTTAATCATACCATTTAGATGGGCAACCTTACCTTCAAGGTTATTTGAGGCGCCAAAATCAACGATAAATTGGTTATCAATTAAAATTTTGATGCTATTGCTGTCGGTAATATCAATGTAACCGACCGAGTAACCACTTTTTGTCATGGTAGAATTTATTGTTGCAATGTTTAAAAAATCTGCCTCGTTTATATTGGCTGTTTCACCAATGCTGAGCTTTAATTTTTGGGAAGTTTTAATAAGGGTTGTCCCATCGGGCTGCGCAGTGAATTTAGAAAGTATTTTGTTGTTTCCATCGGCGGTTAAGAAAAATCCGTCATATTTATAACAAAATACGTCGGTGCCCTCGGTTATAATCATCTGCACACCAAATTCAGGTAAAACTGTGCGCTTGAATTCAACCGACTGTATATATGGGAATTTTTCAACAAGGGTATTATTGATTTTTTTATTATTGGTTCCAAAAATCATATCGCCGACCGACATGTCGGTTAGGTCTAATATTTCCTCAGCACTATATACCGAGCTACCACTAACCCTGATTTTCTCTTTTGGAAAATCAACCGCATGCGTAACTATCCAAAAAGCTAAGCAAATTATTATTAAAAAACAAACGGCAAAAATCACCGCACGCGATTTGTTGCGGTGTTTTTTAGCCTTTTTTTCTTTTCTCGAATCAACTTCCCTAATTTCCATCTTTTATATCCTTTTTATATCGGCGCCTAATATTTCAAAGCACCTTTCTATTTTCTCATAACCTCTGTCTATATGATAGATATTATCAATTTTTGTCTGACCCTCGGCCGCCAGTGCCGCCACAACAAGTGCTGCGCCGCCTCTAAGGTCGGTCGCCGAGGTGTTAGCGCCTGTAAATTTTTGCGCTGAATCAATTAAAGCAACGTTGCCGTGGGTTCTGATTTTCGCACCTAAGCGTTTTAATTCATCAATATATCTAAACCTGTTTTCAAAAATATTCTCAATAAACAAAGTAGGCGTTTTTGCAAGCGCCAGCATTGTAAGAATTGGCGGACCCGCATCGGTTGGAAAGCCCGGATATACAAGGGTCTTAATCATCGGTACTCCACGCAATTCATGGTTATTTTCCAAATATATACTGTCTTTTTTGCAAGTAACTTGGCAACCGCTTTCTTTAAAAACACTTAAAATAGAGCGCATATGCTCGGGTCTTACACCCTTAACCTCAATTTTACCCTTGGTTGCCGCCGCAGCAGCAAGAAAGGTCGCCGCTTCAATTCTATCAGGTATTACGTAGTGCTCGGTAGTTCCAAGCCAATTAACACCATTTATATGAATTGTGTCGTTGCCAGCGCCCCTAATTTTCGCGCCGCATCCAATCAAGAAGTCTGCCAAATCGATTATTTCAGGCTCCTTCGCGGCATTGCGAATTATCGTTTCACCCTTTGCTAAAACCGAGGCTAAAATAATGTTTTCGGTAGCCCCAACGCTTGGGAATTGCAGTGTGATATCCGCGCCTTTAAGGCCGAAGGGCGCTTCACATCTTAAATAACCGTAATCCTCGGTTATAACTACACCCATCTGTTTAAGTGATGAAATATGTAGGTCAATGGGACGCGGTCCTAATTCGCAACCACCCGGACTGCTTACCACAGCGCCGCCCGTACGACCGATTATTGCACCCAAAAAGACAATTGAGGAGCGCATTTCTCGCATAAGCTCATCAGGAATCTCGTTTTTTTGTATATTGCTTGAATCAACTATTACCGAGCTTCCCTCTCGTTTACATCGCGCCCCGAGATAGCTTAAAATTTTCATTGCGGCATCCACGTCTGATAAATCGGGACAATTATGTAACACCGACTGTCCACCGCACAAAAGGGTTGCCGCCAAAAGCGGTAAAGCGCTATTCTTAGCGCCGTGCGCAGTAATGCTGCCAACTATTTTGTTGCCGCCGTTTATTAACAAGTTTGACACTATTTAACACCTCACCGATGAGAAAAAATATTTCATTCTCATCTTATGTGAGGTTTTAAAAAATGTTATTATTTAATTTCTAAAAGTTCGCAAATCACCTTATAAATACGCTCGTTTGCATCAATAATTGCGCTGTTTTTAGCATTTTGACACATTTGGCTAATAAGCGCTGTATCACTCGTCATTGACTTAAAGGTATCAATTAGCTTTTCGCCGGATAAATCCTTTTCCTCAATAATTTCGGCAGCACCTACGTTTTTAAGTGTCATTGCATTATGAAATTGATGATTTTCGGCAACGTATGGTGACGGTATTAAAATAGAAGCCTTACCGCAAGCCTGAAGCTCACTTAGTGTGATTGCGCCTGCGCGACAAATAACCACGTCAGCTGCCGCCATACAAACGTCCATATCATAAATATATTCTTTAATTTCGATGTCATCGCAAAGCTTTACATCATCAAGTGAGAGCATCATAGCATCGTAGCCTACCTTGCCTGTTCCGTGAATATGATGGTATTTACCACTGCCGTTATGCCACTTAATAAGCTCGCTTACCGACTCGTTTATAGCCCTTGCACCAAGACTGCCGCCAAAGGATAAAATTAAGGGCTTATCCCCTATGCCAAGTTTAGCTCTTGCTTCTTCGCGCGAAATATTAAGTAAAGCCTGACGCACGGGATTACCCGTAATTACAGGCTCATTATTTAATTTTAAATGCTTTTGCGCATCTGCCATAGCAAGCATAACTCGGTTGGCACCGGGTGCTAACATTTTTGTAGTAACGCCCGGGTAAGCATTTTGCTCGTGAATGGCCGTTTTAATGCCGAGCTTTTGCGCCTGCTTTAAAACAGGACCGCTTACGTAGCCACCCGTACCAATAACTAAATCGGGCTTTAAGGTCTTTAAAAGCTGCCTTGCCTTAACGGATGAGGTAACCGCCTTAACTGCCGCAGAAACGTTTCTTGCAACGTTCTTGAGAGTGAGTTTTCGCTGAAAACCCGCCACGTCGATTGTATAAAAATCATAACCGCACTCGGGCACTAATTTTGCCTCGAGCTTGTTAGCGGTGCCGATATAACTAATTTTAGCATCGGGATGCTTTTCCTTTACGTAACCTGCAATGGCTAATGCAGGATTTATATGGCCGGCAGTACCGCCGCCTGCGAATAAAATATGCATAAAATACCCCTTAATTACAATTTTTGAATACTGGACTGTCGTGAAATTGACAACACTATACCCATTTGAGCAAGCAAAATTACAAGCGAAGTACCCCCGTAGCTAAAGAACGGAAGGCTGATACCTGTATTAGGAATGGTGTTGGTAACAACCAAAATATTGAGAATTGCCTGTAAGCCTACTTGGAAGGTAAGACCAACAGCCAAAAGTGAGCCGAATTTATCGGGTGCTTTTAGGGCTATCGAAAAGCCGCGCCAAACGAGAGCGCAGAAAAGCAGAATAATTACCGTTGCGCCAATAAGGCCGAGTTCTTCACAAACAATTGAAAAGATGAAGTCGTTGTGTGGTTCGGGTACCCATAGATATTTTTGGCGTGACTGCCCTATTCCGCGTCCCATTATTCCGCCCGAGCCAATTGCAAGCAGGGACTGTATTGTCTGATATCCAAGACCCTTTGCATCTGCCCAAGGGTCTAACCAGTATTTAATACGGTCACTACCGTAGCCGATTATTCCCGAAAAATATGCGGCCAAGCCGAGAACTGCAACCGAAATACCGCCGCCGATTATATATTTCCAAGAAAGACCACCGACTATCATAAGCACAACGCCTATTGCTAAAATAAGCAAGGTAGCCGAAATGTGCGGTTCTAATACAACCAAAGCACATACTACGGCAAGCAACGCCACTAAAAACAGTATAAACTTGAATTTATCCATCAGCTTATAATTTACCGATATTAAATGAGAAAATAGCAGAATTACGGAAAATTTCGCAATTTCTGATGGTTGGAAGCTAAACGAGCCGATTGCTAACCAACGCTTTACGTCCATCCCCTGCACCATCGGTGGCATAATTAAGAGAAAGACAAGCATTGCAAGGCAAACGGCATATAAAACCCAAGAGAATTTTTTATAAAAATGATAGTCAATTCTCGAGGTGAAAAACATAGCAACCAAGCCGACTGCCGCAAACGCTGTCTGCCTTAAAATAAAATGAAAGCTGTTATCGTAATAGGTATATGAATAGGCATAGCTCGCTGAAAAGAGCATAACAAGGCCTAACGTGAGCAAAACAAGTACAAAGCTTAAAAAGACAATGTCTATTTTGCCCTCTTTAAACGATAATTTTTTAATTTTGCCTTCGCCTTCTTTACGAGCCATAATAATCTCCTAAAATTAACTAATTAAATAATACAATTAAAAATACAGCTAAGGTTGATGCAATAAGCGTTACAAGAGAAAATACTGTAACGATTTTTCCTTCTGACCAACCCGATAATTCAAAATGGTGGTGTATGGGACTCATTTTAAAGAGTCTTTTTTGTGTTTTCTTAAAATATGCTACCTGTAAAATAACAGAAAAAGCTTCACATAAATATACGATGCCGATAAGTAGCAGTATGATTGGACAATTTATGCCGTATGACAAGGCAACAACTGCGCCGCCTAAGAACATTGAGCCTGTGTCGCCCATAAATACCTTAGCGGGATGTGCGTTCCATACAACGAAGCCTGCGCAACCACCCGCAACGGCACAGGCAAGAGTGTTATAGCCGATATTCTGTAAATAACCTGCGCAAAGCATAAAGCCGCAGCACACAACGAGTGTAACGGTTGATGCAAGACCATCAATACCGTCGGTAAGGTTAACGGCATTTGTAAAGCCGTAAATAAAGAATAATGAAATCGGCCAGAAAATAAGACCAATACCCTCATTTACGGGCACGTAGCCAACAAAAGGAATCCAGGTTGTGTTATAACCCGAAAGCCATAAGGCCAACAAAAAGCCTGCCGCAACCAAAAATTGTAGGAAGGTTTTTTGCTTTGCAGTAAGACCCAAATTGCGCTTTTTAACGACCTTAATATAATCGTCGATAAAGCCTATGGCGCCCATACCTAATGCTAAAACGATACCTGCAACAAATTTGGTAAGCTGGCCTGTTACCTTTAAACTAATAAAAAATTCGCCACCATACATAAACGATGCAAGTATTGATAAAATCACACCAATAATGACGCCAAAAATAATCATAACGCCGCCCATTGTAGGTGTGCCTTGTTTATTAGCATGCCATTTGGGACCGATATCAAGAATGGTCTGACCAAATTTTAATTTATGTAGATAAGGTATTACCACCTTACCCGAAGCTGCGCATACCAAAAAAGCGATTAAAGCCGCAATTATCGGTGAAAATTCCATTTGAAAAACTCCTTTACTATGACAAACAAGCATTTACAATTTCACGCTCATCAAGATGAATTTTGCCTGTACTTAAAATCTGATAAGTTTCGTGACCTTTGCCCGCCAATACAATTATATCATTTTTCTCGGCAGTTTCAATTGCGAATTTTACTGCTTCTGCCCTATTTTCAATAATTTTGTATTTCTTTTTAGAGCAGTTCATACCCGCAACTATATCATCAATGATTGAAAGCGGTTCTTCGCTTCGCGGATTATCGCTTGTAACGATAATAAAATCAGCAAGACGTGCGGCTATTTCACCCATAATGGGTCGTTTTGTTTTATCGCGGTCGCCACCGCAACCGAAGACAACCACAAGTCGGCTTTCTCTAAACTCCTTAAAGGTGCTTAAAATATTTTCAAGGCCGTCGGGAGTATGAGCATAATCTATAATTACTGTAAAATCTTTGTTTGTAGGTACAACCTCGGCGCGTCCTTTAACGCCGTGCATTTCACTCAAAGCATTGGTAATAACCGACATCGAGATGCCAAGTTCTAACGCGCATGCAACCGCACACATTGAATTGTAAACCGTAAATTTACCGCCTGTGCCTACCGTGATTTTATTTATAAAATTATAGCCTACCATTTGATATTTTACCGAGTCGGGACGGTAGGTTACGTCCTTCGCGGTAAAGGTTGATGAGTCCTGCTTAACGGCATAAGAAACAACCTTTTTATCTAATTTATCGGCAAGAAGTTTTCCATACGCATCGTCGATATTCACTACCGCCGTTTTGCACATACCAAAAAGCTTGCATTTAGCATCAAAATAATTATCCATAGTTATATGGTAATCAAGATGGTCCTGTGTAAGGTTGGTGAATGCTGCAACCTCAAAATTTAGGTTATGCACTCTTTTTTGGTCGAGTGCGTGAGATGAAACCTCCATAACAGCATACTTGCAGCCCTCATCAACCATCTGGGCAAAAAGGCTGTTTAACTCATAAGCGCCCGGTGTTGTATTGTTTGCCGACACAACTCTGTCGCCCACCATATTTTGAATTGTACCGATAACGCCAACCTTGTCGCCGTTTGCTTCGAGAATTGATTTTAGCATATAAACTACCGACGTTTTACCGTTTGTACCCGTAACACCAACAAGCTTTAACTTGTCGGCGGGATTGTGGAACCAATTTGCGCTCATTTCGGCATATACCGCATGTGTATCGTCAACGACAACCTGTTTAGAAAGTCCTAAATCGCGTTCACAAATAATGACGCTCGCGCCCATTTCAAGTGCGGATTTTGCAAACTGATGTCCATCAACGTTAGTACCATTGATGCAAATAAATGCAAATCCTTCCTTTACCTGGCTTGAATTACAGGTTAAGCCCGTAATCTCGGTGTCAGAAAAATCACACTGGGTATTCGGTAATAAATCTTTTAATTTCATCGTTTTGCCTTTCTGTTAATCTGCTAAGTTTTCCTTTTTAGTATCTCTAAAATAAACAATAATTACACTACCTGTATTTACCTTTGTGCCCGCAGGTATGCTCTGCTTATACGCAACAACCGTCGATGCCGACGTATTGCCTGCAAACTGAATATTTAGTCCTGCATTTATTGCCGTAGCATTTGCGGCGGAAACACTTAAATTGGTAAAATCGGGTACGGTTGTTTGGGTAACCTTACTGTCACCCTCCTCGGTATAGAGCAAAACTATACCGCCCGAATGCAGCGACTCGGTGGAGGCGGGTATTTGTTTTATAACCTTATCGCCCTTGCCGATGATTTTATAGTTAAGTTTTGCATTGGTGATTTTGCCCTTTGCAACGGTTAATGTATCACCAATTACGTAAGGAACACCTATTGATAATGCGGCAAGTTCCTTATCGGTATAGGTCGGCTCATAGCCGAGGTAAGGTAAAACCTCTGATAAAATTTCTGCGCCAATCGGTGCCGAAACAGCTGAGCCGTAATATTGACCTGCGCTCGGCTCGTCAACCATAACAAGCACTGCTATTTCGGGCTTATCTGCCGGCGCAACCGCCAAATAAGAAGCAATATATAAATCTCTGCCATCGTTTAAAATGGTTTCGGAAACCTTCTGTGAGGTGCCTGTTTTGCCACCCGTTTTATAGCCGGCAACGTACATATTCTTACTTGTACTCTCGCTTACAACTGCGCCCATCATCTGGCGAATAACCGCCGATGTGGTTTCGGAAATTACCTGACGCTTAACAGTGGTGCCTACCGACTCAACAATTTTGCCCTCACTGTTAATCTGTTTGCTTACAATATGAGGTTGAACAAGATAACCGCCGTTAACAGCCGCCGAAATTGCAGTAATCATCTGTATGGGTGTTATTTGGAAGGTCTGACCAAAGGACGATGAAGCAAGCTCAACCGTGCCCATTTTATCTTTCGCGTGGTAAACAGAGTTCGATTCACCGGGTAAATCAATACCTGTTTTTTTGGTAAGTCCAAACGACTCGAAATATTTTGAAAAGGTTGTAGGTCCAATTAACTGTCCAACCATAATATACGCAGGGTTGCAAGAATTAACCATTGTTTGCACAAAATTTTGCGAGCCGTGTCCGCCGCGTTTATGACAGTGGTATTTTTGTCCCGCAACGTTAATTGTGTAGTTACAAGTAAAGGTTGAATTTTTGCTTACAAGATTTTCTTCAAGTGCGATCGCTGCAGTAATTACCTTAAAAACCGAGCCCGGCTCGTAGCTGTCAGAAACTGCCTTATTACGCCACTGCTTGTTTTGAAGCATTGCCTTAAGCTCATTCTTTTTGGTTTCATCTAATTCTTTATCTACTGCCGCTTGGTCGTCGGCCGATAGTGTAAAGGGCTTATTGGGGTCGAAGTCGCCCTTTATGGCCATTGCCAAAATTTCACCAGTATTTACGTTCATCACAATGCAAGCGCCTCTGTTTTGGGCCTTGTTGGCGACAACGCCGTCCTCAAGATACTTCTCGGCAATATACTGAACGTAGTTATCAACCGTTAAAACGAGTGAATTGCCTTCAACGGCATCCTCTACTCTTTCGTATGTAAATCTCATATTAGTGCCTTGCGCGCTTTTAGCCGCAACCACACGCCCTGCAACGCCTGTTAAATCACTGTTATAATAACTTTCTATACCTGCAAGGCCCTGGTTATCGCTACCAACAAATCCAAGCACAACCGATGCTAAATTTTCATTTGGATAATAGCGTTTGGTAGTTTCATCAAGACCGATATATGACGATAATTCCAAATCGGCATTATCGGTAATAAATTTACGGACCTCGTCAGCCTCCGACTTATCTACCTGCTTTTTAACTATGACGTAATAGGTGTTTTTCTCGGTATAACCATACACCTTTTCACGCTCAACCTCTAAAATACGGGAGAGACCGTCAGCAATGGTGTTTTTAACGAGCTCGCGCTCGGCATCGTCATCTATTTTAAAAATTCCGTTTGGTGTTATGTAAACCGTCCACGCCGTAGCGCTTGTCGCCAAAAGGTTCATATTTTTATCGTAAATTTTGCCTCTGGGTGCGTTTAAAAGAGTGTCATAAAGCTGCTGCTCTAAAGCGAGGTTCTGATACTTTTCGCCATTTATAATCGAAATGTTAACAAGGCTTGCCACCGATGACCCAACCGTCAAAATTACAACAAAAAGAAGTATTGCAACTGCGCGTTGTGCCATCTTTTTAGTCAATCTGTCGTTCATTTCTTACCTCCATTTAAATGCTCGAAAACGAGAGTTAAAAAATTTAACTCTCGTATCGTAATAATATAATTATATGTGCTTAAAAGTAATATAATTTCTCTTATTCATTTGAAACAACCTTATCGCCGTTAGAAGTTATGGCTGCATCCTTATCGTTGACCTGAATATAAACAACCTGGTCCTTATCCATCTTTTTCATACCAAGCGCTGTGGCGGCATTTCCTAAATTAGTATAGGAAACAACCTTCTCAAGCTCAACGTCCAAAGCGGTAAGCTCTGCCTCGAGTTCAACGATTTCTCCGTTTATATCGTTGATTTGCGAGTCAACCTCGTTTATGCGCAGACGTAAGAATATATTTCCGCATAGAACAGCCAAGAAAAATACAGAAATCAAAACCGTAGTAGTTGTTAAAGAAAGTGCACGAGTTGTTGTTCTTGTGCGCTTTTTCTTTTTTACTGCAGTTTCGGGCATCTTAATAACATTATCGGTATTACTTTTCTTTTCGTGCGGCATAAATAAATCAAAATCGTATGCCAAGCTATCATTGTAATATCTTACGTTATCCACCTTTAAATTCCCCTTCTATAATTTTCTTATACTCCTGAGCGTAGCGCTTCTGCTGCGCGGATTTTCATCTAATTCCCTTTGGGTAGCCGTTATTGGCTTTCGGTTTACGAGTTCTCCCCTCGGCGTTTTACCACACACGCATATCGGAAAATCTGACGGGCAGGTACAGCCTGTGCAAAACTCTTTAAATTTAAGCTTTACCATCCTATCCTCTAAGGAGTGGAAGGTAATTATCGATAACACGCCGTCTTTATTAAGCAAATCGAACGCCTTACCAATGGCGGTCTCAAGACTTTCAAGCTCGCCGTTAACCGCAATTCTTAGCGCTTGAAAGCACTTTCTTGCAGGATGTCCGTCACGTCTTGCAAAAGCAGGCACCGACGATGCAATTATTTCTGCAAGCTGTGTTGTAGTCGTTATCGGTGTTGTTTCACGTTCTCGAACAATGCTTTGTGCTATTTTGTAGGAAAATTTTTCCTCGCCATATTTTGTAAAGATTTCGGCAAGCTCGCCTACCGAATAATTATTAACAATATCCGAAGCGCTTGTGCCGTCCTTACTCATTCGCATATCGAGCGGCGCTTCTTTATGGTAGGAAAAACCACGCTCTGCCGTATCTAACTGGAAGGACGAAACACCAAGATCAAGCAGAATACCGTCTACCCCGCTGATGCCCTCGTCGTTTAAGACCTCGTCCATATACATAAAATTGGTTTTTATAACCTTTGCAGGCAAACCCTCAAGTCTTTTTGTTGCGGTTGCAATAGCATCCGGGTCACGGTCAAGCGCATACAGAAATCCTTTGTCTAATTTCTCGGCAATTCCTTTTGAATGACCGGCGCCGCCCGCGGTACCATCAACATATATGCAATTAGGTCTAATATTTAATGATTCAATAACCTCATCATACAAAACCGACTTATGAACAAATTCCATATCATTACCTCTTATAGCTGGAATTTATCAGCATCGGCAAAAATGTCTTCGGGAGTAAATACGTCTTCCTCAGCCCAAAGCTCGCCTGCCCAAAGCTCAACGTATGAATTCATACCTATTAAATGTGCAGCGCCACCGAGTGAAGCATATTCTCTAAGTGAAGGCGGAACAAGAATTCTGCCCTGTGTGTCAAACTCTACGTTGAAAGCGCCATCAAAAATAAAACGTTTGATACCGCTTGCTTGTGAGGACGGAAGCTCGGAAATTTTAGCTACCAACTTCTCCCACTCGCTAAATGGATATATGCAAAGGCAACGCTTACCGCTTATGCCTCGGCAGATGATAAAGGTCTCTCCTAAATCATCTCTGAACTTGGCCGGAATGAAAACTCGACCTTTTTTATCTACGTTATGGTCATAACCGCCGTACAACATCGAATTTTCACCTCCAAATTAACCACTTTCATCCACTTCGATGTATTTTTTAGACACTTTTCACCACTTTTGTTATCATTATACAGCAACTTTATTAAAAAATCAATAGTTTTTTGAATTTTTTTAAAAAATAAAAAAAGAGCGAAATCACGAGGATTTCGCTCTTAAAATAACCTGTTTTAAATTAAAATAAATACCCTGTACTGTTGTCGGCAATTGGGACATTTTACCGAGTGGTGTCCCCTTCTGATAGGAAGCCTTGCAACGCTTTTACAATTAGGACATCTGCGATAACGTTTTTTACCTATATCCTTAATACGTCTGAATAGCAACTTAAAATTTGGGGTTAGTCGTCCAAAGGTTTTAAGATAAAAATTATTTTCTCTTTGCCTTGCATACGTGTTTCGTGATAGCACCCTTAACAATATAACAACCAACAGAAGCATCTGCACGCCGTACAAAACAATATCGGCAATATGCCCTATAACGAAAATATTAGCAATAGCTAACATTATATATATAACAATTAAAAATCTGCCAAGGTTATCAAGTCCGTAACGCCCGTACATAAAATTAGCGAGTTTTTGAAAAAAACGATACATTTAATCACTCCTTATATTTGATTGTAGCACAAAATTGTGAATAAATATACATTTTTTTAAATTTAAGTATTACATTATTTTTTAAAAAATGTTATAATTACATTACAATTAAATGAAATAAATAACAACGTGCAGTTTGCTTAGCGGAACATAAGTCCTGTTGTAGCAAGCTGCTGTTTTTTGCAAGGAGAGATATTTATGTTTAAATGTTTAGATTACGTTATGCATCCCGGTATGGGTGTTTGCAAGATTGAGGAAATTAAAAAACAATCTGTTTTTAAAAACCAAGAAAGAGAATTCTACGTATTAAGACCTGTTTACGAAAATGAAAAAACCTTAATATACGTACCTGTAGATTCTGATAAAATAAAATTGCGAAAATTGCTAACCCGTGAAGATATTAAAGCTATAATCAGCGCCTTGCCTAATTGCGAAACGGCTTGGATCGAAAACGAACAGCAAAGAAAAGAAGCGTATATGCGCACCCTTAAAAGTGGCGACCACGTAGCTATCATGGGTATAATCAAGGTCTTGTACGAGCAACGTCTTGCAAAACAAGAATGTGGCAAAAAGCTTTATTTAAGTGACGAAAAATTATTAAACGAGGCCGAAAGACTAATTCACCAAGAGCTTGCATTCACTATGGAAATAAAGCCACACGAGGTTGCCGATTTTATTCTTGGGGAACTAAATAGTTTGAAATAAAAAAACGCATTCGGTGAAAACCGAATGCGTTTAAAATTATCTTTGAACTCGTCCTGAGCCGTCGCCGCCTGCTAACTTTTCAATTTCAGCAACGCCTACACGGTTGTAGTCACCCTCAACCGAATGCTTAAGTGCCGAAGCCGCAACTGCAAATTCAATGGCTTCCTGTGTTGACTTGCCTGATAGTAATGCGTATATCAAACCGCCACCAAAGCTATCGCCACCGCCAACGCGGTCAACTATGCGAAGATGATATGTTTTTGAGAAGCAATAGTTCTCGCCGTCATAAAGCATACCTGCCCAGTCGTTATCACTTGCCGAAATCGACGTGCGAAGTGTGATGGCAACCTTCTCAAAGCCGAACTTATCCTTAAGCTGCTTTGCAACCGATTTGTAACCTTCGTGGTTAAGCTTACCGCCGTAAATATCGGTATCCTCAGCCTCGATTCCAAATACGTCCTTTGCATCCTCTTCATTAGAAATGCATACGTCAACGTATTGACAAAGGTCGGTCATAGCCTCTCTTGCCTCGTCGCGTGTCCAAAGCTTGCCGCGGTAGTTTAGGTCGCAAGAAATCTTAACACCCTTTTTCTTTGCGGCAATACAAGCCTGACGGCAAATTTCAACAACGTTAGCACCGAGTGCGGGAGTGATGCCTGTAAAGTGGAACCAATCAGCGCCCTCAAAAATGCTATCCCAATCAAAGTCTGCAGCAGATGCTTCTTGAATTGCAGAATGTGCGCGGTCGTAAATACATACCGAGCCTCTTTGTGAAGCACCTTTTTCTAAGAAGTAGATACCTACTCTATCTCCACCTCTGACGATTTTTGAAGTATCAACACCGAAATAACGAAGTGAATTAACAGCTGCCTGACCGATAGCGTGCTTAGGTAATTTTGTAACGTAAACACTATCCATACCGTAATTAGCAAGTGAAACTGCTACGTTAGCCTCACCACCGCCAAATGTTGCTTGCATCTGGTCGTTTTGGAAAAAACGATAATAACCATTAGGTGCCAAGCGGAGCATTATTTCACCGAAAGTAACTATTTTAGCCATTGTTTCTTGCCTCCTTAACTGTTTCTACAGACTGTTTGCAAAGGTCTGTAATCTCATCCCATTTTTGATTTTCTATTAAATCGGCAGTAACCATATAAGAACCACCGCAAGCGCAAATAACCGATGCGCTTATGTACTCTTTTAAATTTTTAAGTGAAATACCACCCGTGGGCATAACCTTGAACATTGGGAAAGGTGCGCTCATAGCCTTGATTTTAGAAAGACCGCCCGACTGCTCTGCAGGGAAGAATTTTAAAACCTCAAGACCGAGTTTATATGCCTTATGATAATCGGTAGGTGTTGTACAACCCGGGTAAATCGGTATGTTTTTCTCTTTGCAATATACAACCAATTCCTCGTCAAGACCAGGTGTTACGATAAACTCTGCGCCCGCCGCTACCGCTTTATCAATCTGCTCGGTAGTTAATACGGTACCTGCGCCAACAAGCATTTCGGGGCAAGCCTTTTTCATTAAAGCAATTGCCTTATCGGCGCCTGCTGCACGGAAGGTTACCTCAGCAACCGGCACGCCACCTTCGCACAAAGCCTTTGCCAAGGGTGCGGCATCGCGTTCGGGATTTGTAAGCTTAATAACCGGAACGACACCGATGCTCGAAATCTTTTCATTTATGTTCATCGTTATATCACACTCCAAATATTTTCTTCAATTATTTTATCATATCAAATCGTTTGACGCAATACTTTTGTTGCCACCGAAAGGAAGATTTTTATTATAATTTGTAATATTTTCAGCAATGATTTTTATTTATTAAGTTTCCTTCTTATCTCTTTACGCACATCATTAACAAAGCTTGACTCATGTTCACCGAAAGCACAAAAATTAACAAAGTGCTCGCAATTGTTGTGTAAAATATTGTAACCCTTTTCGCCCAGCCTTGATAGCGCCGTTTTTACAACCTTTTCATTACTGTTTTTACGAAGCTTCTCGCCAACGGAAAAAACAGCGGTTTCAACCGAACCACCATTTCTAAAAACATCGACGTCAGTTGTTATAACCTCAATATCATCCGGATTTACACCTGAATTATCGGGCATACCAAACTGCACTACACTGGTTTCATCAACAAAAATACCATAATGGTAATAAAATTTAACCTTTACCCTAATAACGTCGCCGTATTTAGGCGTTTTAGTTGTCCACTTCATCTATGCACCAATTTTATTTATAACGTCGCCAACCGTTTTAAGCGTTAAAAAATCGTCGTTTGTAAAACGCACTCCAAATTCTTCCTCGACTGCCATAGCCATATATAAAAGCCCAATGGAATTCATACCCAAATCTTCAATCAGGCGTGACTCGGTAGAAAGGGACGAAATATCAACCTCATTTTCAAATACGCTTTCAAAAAGTTTTGCCAGACGCTCTAAAATTTCATTATTTTGTTTGCTCATAAACTTTTCTGCACTCCTCAATTTTTTGGGATAGTTCTTCGGATAGTTTTTCCATATCGGCAACCGACGGGAATTTCTTACCGCAAAGCTGTTTACAGTCGAACTCGTCGCCGATTACAATTCTTTGTCGCTGCCACCAATGCTCGCGTTTTAGTGTATAGGCAGGTATAATGGGAACTTCTGCCTGAAGGGCCATTAAAACTGCGCCCGATTTAAGCTTATCAATTTCGCTATTCACCGATATGCCGCCCTGTGGAAACACACTTAAAATTCTTCCCTCTTTTAATAGATTTACACATTTTCTGATAGCGTTTATATCGGATGTTTCACGGTCAATTTTTATGCAACCCATACCTTTGAGCAAGACTTCAACAAGGCCGTTTAACATAACCTCTTTGGCGGCAAGAAAAAATACGCGGCGATACCAAAAAGCCGTACCGATAAAAAACGGGTCGGAAAATCCCGTGTGATTAGAGGCAATTATGGCGCCGCCCTTAATATGTTTCTTATATTGCTCGCCCGATACGTGAATACGCCTGTATCGGTAGATAGGCAACAAAACGCTGCATACCAAACGACCAATATCCATAGGTAAAAATCTGAAGGGATTATTTTTTTCGCGACTACGCATTAGTATCTAAAAACTCCTTTAATTCATAGACCTTGCTTTGCAGCATTTCGGTCAATCGTTTAATTTCTGCTTCGTTGGGGTTTTTCTGTGTGCAAAATTCGTGTATATCAATAGGTGTGCCGATAACGACCTTCGCCCTTTTAAATAAACCGTAATTGCCATCGGTATAAACGGGTACAATCGGTGCATCGGAATTTAACGCTATGTAGGTCACACTCGGCTTAAAGGGCCATTCTTTATCCCCAACGGGCAGACGACCTTGCGGGAATATACCGACTATACCGCCCTTATCCAACACCTTAATTGTTTCGTACATAAAGCTAAAATCGTAGTTATCTCGATTGACATAGATACCGCCGATGCCGAATAAAAAAGATGCAAACAATTTACCCTTATTAAACAAAACCTCTGCCATTAAAAAACGTATCGTCTTGCCAAAAAACAGGCAAAGATACAATACAAAATCCATTAGGGACTTATGGTTAGACATAAGTATACAGGACTTAGGGAGACGCCGCGACTGCACTTTCTTATCAACGTAATAAATCTTAGGTTTAAAGAAAAGCAACGCAAGCGGCACACCCGTCAGTTTTACAAACCAAAGTAAGAGGTGATTTACATTTTTTTGCTTCATATTTTAGATATACCTTTCTATATAAGCACAGATTTCGCGCACCGTATAAGAATAGGTATCGCCATCCCTGGCGGATATACCAAACTCGGTCGCTAAAGCTGAAAGAATTGAAAAATACTGAAGACTCGACGCGCCGAGGTCAAGTAAAATATGTGCGTCGATGCCGATCTCGTCAGGGCTTACCGACAAAATATCTGCGATTATTTCGGTAACCTTTTTTTGTATGGGACTATCGGCAGTTAATTGCACGCTGTCGGTATCCTTTATAAACGGCAACAACTCTACCCTTCCGTCCTCAATAGCCTTTTGCAAATATTTGCGGCTAACCTTAATGGCGGTTTTTGCCGCTATTTCATCATAGGTCATATAGAATTTTCTAACCTGCATGGTAATCGGCAGGGTTGCATTTATTTTTTCTAATTCGTTTTTTAGCGCCGCTATGCGCGCAGCCGATAAATATTTGCTAACCTGAGCTACCAAGCAAAGTTGCTCTTGAGAGTCGAGTTGTAAACCCAACACCGACATCGCGAGTATATCCTTATTATCGAATGCCTGCTCTATTGTATCGGGGTTTATATTCTCGCCG
Source organism: Oscillospiraceae bacterium (assembly GCA_015066295.1). Classification (GTDB taxonomy): domain Bacteria; phylum Bacillota; class Clostridia; order Oscillospirales; family Acutalibacteraceae; genus SIG565. Next base: position 13,183 of record SVOR01000016.1, on the reverse strand, counting down.
TTTTCTCCAATTACAACGTCGCTTTTTCTGCCAATGATATAGTAATGACCATCCTCATCGCGTTCTACTATATCACCCGTATCAAACCAACCGTCAGTTTCGATTTCCTCGTCTTTAACAATGCGTCGTATACATACCGAATTGCCCTTTACAAGCAATGAACCATCATCGGCAATTTTATACTCTGCTGACCGGAAAGGCACACCTATTGTGCCGAGGTTTCTGTGCTTCGGCTTGTCGCGAAGTTCAACCGAGGCAATGCCAATTTCACTCATACCATAGCCGTTGTGAAGCGGGTATCCAATACCGTTAAACAGACGAAGTGTTGACTGTTTTATAAAACTGCCGCCGCTAATTAAAAACTGTATGCTGTCACCAAAAATTTCATCGGTAACCGACGACATAATTTTCTTTGCAAGAAAGCTTCCGAAATAAGGAAATACGTTTTGTAATTTGGTGCAAAGCTCAATACCTTTGTTAAGCTTATCGAGTTTTCCCTGCTCCTCGGCGTTTTTAAGCACCTTTTTCTCAATTGTATGCCAAAGCAACGGCACCGCAAAAATATGTGTAACCTCATGCCTGCGGCAGGTGCTCAAAATAGTTTCGGGCGCCATATTAGGTAAAAACACGAGAGTCCTACAGAAAAATGTAAACCAAAAATACACAGCACACAGGCCAAAAATATGATAAAACGGTAAAAATGCAAGCAACTTTAGTTGTCCCTTATAGTGACCCGCAATTCTTTTACTTTGCTTAACGATTTTTTCAGAATTTAAAATTTGTGCCGAAATGGCGGCGCCGTTATAAAAACAGATTGTTTCATTAAGCGAGGTTGCCGAAGTAGCAATGGCAATTTCGTTTTCAAATTCGGCCTCTATGCCGTCACCCTTTTCCATTGAATCAAACTCAATATATTCGACGTCAAGACTACCCTTTTTATCGCAGATAACCTGCTTTATATCGAGTGTTTTAAAAATACGCTCGGTAATGCTGTCGGGGTGTCTTGTATTAACAAGATAAGGCTTATTGCCGCTTTTTAAAATTCCCCAAAAAGCCGCAATCCAATCTACGCTGTTTTCCATCTGCAAGCCGATCCAAGCGTGTTTGCAACCTATTTTGGCATATATAGCTTCCGCTGCCGACTCGCACATATTTTTAACGTCACCATAGGTGTATTTTTTTATACGAAAGCCATCGCCTGTTTCGGCCATAATATAGTCGGGATGGGAAAACATAATATCATATATAGATTTAAAGTCCATAGCTGAACTACGCAAAGCCTTAACATTTTGCTTTATTAAAAATTTAAGCTCTTTTTTCATCGTAACACCTTGAATCATCCTATTATCTCTGTTATTATATATTTAATCTAAAATATTGTCAAGGTTTGACGGATGGGGGTATGCTTGTTGTATTGGCTTTTACGCACGCTAAATGAATTTAACAAAAACGATTATGGGCGATGCCTTGAACTAATGGAGTACAGCCGTCGTGATGATGTTTTAAAAAGACGGCATATCGAAAGCCGTAATATGTCGGTGTTTGGTGAATGGATAGTAAAAAATGAATTATCTAAAAAATTCAATATTCCGATTGAAAAAATCACACTGCTTCGCACAGAACGCTCCAAGCCATACGCAAAAGACATACCGATTAATTTCAGTATTAGCCACTCATACGATACGTTAGCAGTCGCTTTTAGCGAAAAACAAATAGGTGTTGATATTGAAATTATAAAACCGTTAAAAACCGATATAACAAAACGACTTTGCACCCAAAAAGATTTAGAGTTTTTAGCAGTTGCCAACAATGAGGATGAACAGCTTTTAAGATTTTATAAAATTTGGACCGCAAAGGAAGCCTATTTTAAAATGCTTGGCACGGGAATTACAAATCTTAAAAGCATTAGTTATAACGAAATTAACGCGCTTCATTTTTTAGAGGAAGACTGCATAATTACAATAGTAGAAGAATAAAAAAGTGATTACCACACGGTAATCACTTTTTAGTTATATGCATTTTCATTTTTTTGCAGTTGCCTTGATAATTCCTCAAATGTTACAAATTCATAACCGAGCTTTTTAAGCACCTTAATAATCTTTTCAATTCTGCGCGGGAAGCTTTTTACCCCCGCCCTTAAATAATATTGGTCATAACCCTTAAGGTTTGGGGTGTTTGGCATACGCATTTTTGAAACCTCAAACGGATGCAAATAAAAAACATAATAATCGTTTTTGGTTAAATAATTATAAAGAGTGGTTAGGAAAAAAGTTAAATCACTCATACGGACGTATCCACCGCCTGAAATTGGCGTACGAATTCCCATCCATTTGGGACACGGCATACCAAACTCAAAAAAATCGCCTTTTCTAAACACGTTTTCGGTAATTTTATTGAAGCTTGATATATCTATATTTCCTGCGTAATCACGTTTTGGAAAATCGAAACGACTTGAGTCATATTTAAAGCCCAAATCTTGGAGCACACTCAAATGCTCGTTATCAAGGCTAAAAAACGGCGCTCTGTAGCCCCTTATTGGCACTTCGAACATTTCCTCTAAACACTTTTTTGCCGTCGCAATTCTGTATTTAAATTCATCACAGCTCATTGTCATGGGCGCAGTATGGTCAAAACCGTGAAGTGCTAAATCGTGCCCGCTGGCGAGGTAATTTTTTAACTTATCCTGCACCGCCTGCGCCGCCTCACAAACGGCAAAAAAGGTCGCTTTAATATTATATTTGTCAAGAATCGACACATACTCATCAAGTCCGTCAAGCATATTCTGCTCGAAGGAAAGGTCGCTATTCATTATACAGCCTGTGTCGTTAAAATTCTCAAGGTCCATTGTAAAGACCGCAAATTTTCTTTTATTCTCCATCATTCAAAAAATCCACTATCGCTTTATCGTATTTCTCGGTATTGTTAATTCGCAGGTGAGAATGTCCTCCCTTATCGAACCAAACGATTTTTTTATCATCACTTCCGCATTTTTTAAATAAAATTCGGCTCTTTTCGGGGATTGAAAAAACATCCTTTTCGCCAAATAAAAACAGAACTCTTTGATGCACTTTGCTAACTAATTTTATTGGTGCAGTCTTTCTTAAATTAGTGCCTGTGTGTTTTCTTATTTGATACATCACAAGGTCTAAAACAGGAAACAACGGACGATTAAGCTCGAGCATATGCCGCTTAAATGTTTCTCTAAAGCTTACAAAACAGCCTTCGGTAACAATACCCTTTACCGAATCGGGACATTCTTTGTTGGTGAGTGCTAAAAGTCCCGTGGATGTTCCGACACAAATTGTGTGAAGGTAAATGCTATCAATTGAAAACTCCGTTTCAAGCAGTTTTATCCACGCTAATACGTCGCCACTTTCTTTTGCGCCAATTGTATTATAAATTCCGTCACTATTGCCGTGTGCGCGGGTGTCAATAACCAAAACGTTGTAGCCCGCTTGCTTGTAGGCAGGGGCAAAATAGTACGAGTATTTTAAACACTCGCATCTGCCCGGCAGAATAATTACACATTTGCCGCTATCATTAAATCTGTAAAACTCGCCGTAAAGATTAAGCCCGTCGTTTACAATATGAACTTCTCTCTTATAATCCTTATTGCCTTCGGCCCATTCACAGCCCGCATCCCACATGGCTTGTTGCTCTTCATTTTCGGGGCAAGAACATACTCTACCCCACTTTTGAGTATCGGTCCTGACAAGTTGCTCATTATATACATTTTTCGATATAGGAACAGTAATTTTTAACATTGCAATCAAGCCGCCTAACAGTGCAGCGGCAACAATTCCTGCAATTATCCAACCCATTAAAAATCCCCCAAAACATTTGTATTTTACCTAAAACAAAATCATTATATCAAATAATTGTATAAATTGCACTATTTTTTTATATTTTATTGAAAAATGGCGCTTTTTGTGATATATTATCATTATATGTAAATAAGGAGAGTTTTTTATGCATAAGTTTGAAATCATACCCGATACCTCGAGTGACTTTACAAAAGATTTACGCGACAGATTCGGTATAAATGATTATTTACACGGTATTATGTACCACCCGGACGGTAAGGAAGAGGTCATATCTCTTGACTGGGAAACTATGACTCCTAAAGAGTATTACGACTCTATGAAGGGACGTAAGGCTCTATACACCACCGCTACACCTCGTATTGGTGAAATTTATGAGGTATTTGAAAAATATCTTTCACAGGGCATTGACGTTTTAAGCATATCGCTTTCATCGGGTCTTTCTGCTTCTTATGCCAACACCGTTACGGTTGCCGAGGAACTGAGAGTTAAATATCCCGAGCGAAAAATCATCTGTATTGACTCAAAAAGATATTCTACCTCTTTAAGCCTACTTATTATTAAGGCCTGCCTTAAAAGAGACGAGGGTGCTTCTATCGAGGAGGTTGCAGATTATATAAACAGCATCAAGGATACGGTGCATCAAATCGGCTCGATGGATGACCTTTTCTTCCTTGTTAAAACAGGTCGTGTAACCAATTTCAAGGCATTTTTCGGTCAAATGATTGGTCTTAACATTATGGCCGACTTTAACCAAAACGGTATGTCTGAGGTTATTGGCAAAATTAAGGGTCAGCGTGATGCAATAGATGCCGATATTAAATATATGCGTGAAACTATAATCGACCCTGAAAACCAGATAATCTTTGTGGCACACACAAACCGTGATGCCGCCGCCAAGTTGCTTGCCGATAAAATTAAGCAAGAATTTAATCCTAAAGAGCTATTTATTCACACCGTCGGTATGGCTTGTGGCGCAACAATAGGACCCGGTCTTTGCGCCGCCTTCTATTTAGGTAAACCCATAAGCGAAAACCTTAACGATGAGAAAGCCATTATGGCAAATATCATAGAAAATCAAAAACGCAAATAAAGGAGTTAATTATGAAATTCGCTATTGTTACAGATTCAACCTCTGATATGAACAAAGAATTGCGTGAAAAGTATAACGTGGATTACGTAGCTATGAACTACGTGCTTGACGGCAAGGAATACCCTGCCTCGCTTGACTGGGAATCGCACTCACCAAAAGAGCTTTATGACCTTATGCGTGCAGGCAAGCGCATAAGCACCACACAGGTTCCGCGCGAATCGTTTTATGAAAAATTTTCATCATATTTAAAGGAAGGCTTGGACGTTATTTATATTTCGTGTTCGTCTGCCCTTTCCGGCTCATACAACCTTTCCACCGTTGTCGCCAAAGAGCTTAAAGAAGAATATCCGAACAACACCGTATACTGTGTTGACTCGCTTATAAGCTCGCTCGGTCAAGCAACACTCGTAATTATGGCCGACAATATGCGAAACGAGGGTAAGGATGCTAAAGAAACTGCAGAATACCTAATTGCCAATCGTCTAAAAATTAACCAATTTGGCACCTGCGATTCGCTGGAGTATCTAAGTCGCGCAGGTCGAATTAAGGCATCAAAAGCCTTCTTTGGCAATTTATTTGGTGTGAAACCCATAATCCTTTCTGACATTATTGGTCAAAACTTTGCATATAAAAAGACAAAGGGTGCGCTAAACTCGAAAATCGCAATTGCCGACGATATTGCAGGCGCGGTGATTAACCCTGAGGACCAAATTCTTTACATATCACACGCCGATGCAATAACGAGTGCCGAGCAGCTTAAGGAGTTAATTCTTGAGCGCGCACAGTTTAAAGGCGTACATATTGACTATATCGCTCCCATTGTTGGCTCTTGTGTAGGCCCCGGAACGATCATTGCATTCTGCTACGGAAAAGAAGTTACTATTAAGGGTGAATAAGTAATGTGGACAAACAATATCAGTGTTAATCTTTGGCGGGATATGCTGGCCGGAGGATATAAAAATCTAAAACAGAATATGTCGGTCATTGATGACCTAAATGTTTTCCCCGTGCCCGACGGCGATACCGGTAAGAATATGACCATGACCATTGAGGGTGGAATTTCGGCTGCTCGCGGCGATTTTGCCTCAATTGGTGAGCTTATGGTTAAATTCTCAAAAAGCTCCCTGCTTTCGGCAAGGGGTAATTCCGGTGTTATCCTTTCGCAGTTTATTCGCGGCTTAGCGGTTGGCAGTGAAAACGTTGTGGAATTTGACATTGATTCCTTTAAAAGCGCCTACAAATGCGGTGTTGAATATGCCTATAATGCTGTTGCCCTTCCCACCGAGGGCACAATGCTTACGGTGCTTAGAGAAGGCGGCGAATACTTACTTGAAAACAACTTCGGTGATTTTACCGAATGCTTCGATTCGCTAATTGCCGAGCTTCACCGTTCGCTAAAGCACACCCCCGAATTATTGCCTGTGCTTAAAGAGGCAAACGTTGTTGACAGCGGCGGCGCAGGTATTATCTGCATTTTCGAGGGTATGCAGGCTATATTAAACGGCGAAAGCATTGATGATATTGATATTCCTGTTGATTCAAGCTTTGTGGATACTTCAAATTTTAACGAGGACAGTACGCTCGAATACGGTTACTGTACCGAATTTATTTTACAACTGCTTCGCAGTAAAACCGATATTGACGCCTTTGACCTACCCTCTTTAACCGAAAAGCTGCAGGAGCTTGGCGATTCGGTTGTTACGGTTCGTGACGGAAGTATTGTTAAGGTTCACGTTCACTCCTTTGTGCCCGAGCAGGTTATCGCCTACGTTCGCCAGTTTGGCGAGCTTGTTACCGTAAAAATTGAAAATATGTCGGTACAGCACAGTGAAATTGAGGCAAAAAAGCCCGAACGTCAAAAGTTTGCCGTTGTTGCAACGGCTACGGGCGACGGAATAATGGAATTCTTTACGGGTATCGGTGTCAGCTACGTAATTAACGGCGGTCGCACCAACAACCCATCAGCCGAGGATTTCATTGAGGCCTTCAAACAGGTTAACGCCGACTATATTGTTGTTTTACCCAACGATTCTAACGTTGTTCTTACAGCACAACAGGCGGCCGAGCTTTATAAAGATTCTGACGTCCGTGTTATTAAAACACGCTCGCTCGCAGAAGGCTTTTCGGCGCTTTCAATGATGGACCTATCGGTTGACAGTATTGAACAGTTAATTGATGATATGACACAATGTCTGCCCTACGTTAAGTCGGGTTACGTAACCACCGCAACAAGAGATGCTTTTCTTAACGGCGTTAACATTAAAAAGGACGAGTGGATTTCACTTGAGGGCGACACCATTTATGCCTCTACTTGTGACCCCGTTGATGCGGCAATGCAGCTTTTTGAAAAATTGCCCGATATAGAGGAAAAGCAGGTAATAACCGCTTTTTACGGCTACGGTGCCGACGAAAACGAGGCACTCCAACTCGAAAATGCGTTTAAAGAGAAATATCCGCTTATTGAAATTGGATTTATAAACGGCGGTCAAGACGTATATCGCTATATTTTTGCTATTGAATAGGATAATAATATGAAAAAAGTTATTGTTGATATTTACGGCGCCGACAACGGACCAAGACCTATAATCGAAGGCACACTCAATGCACTTAAAATATTTGATGACTTGGGTGTCGTTTTTGTTGGCAACGGAGATATTATTAAAGAGTATTGCGAGCCGAGTGACAAAATTCAAATAATTGAGACCGACGACTATATTAAAAACGAGGAAAACCCTCAGGTAATATTCACAGGTAGAGATAACTGCTCGATTGCGCTCGGTTATAAGCGTCTTAAAGACGATGATGAGTGCATAGGTATGCTGAGTGCCGGCAGTACGGGTGCTTTGCTCATCGGCTCAATTTGCCGTTTAGGACTCATAAAGGGACTTAAAACCCCTGCCCTATCATCTAATTTGCCTTTATATAATGGCGAAACAGCCTGCCTTGTAGACTGTGGCGCAAATATACAGTGTACTGCCAAGGATTTAATGCGCTTTGCCGTTATGGGCAACGCATTTCGCGAAAGCATTAAGCCCGAAAGCACTCCCCGTGTTGCGCTTATGTCGGTAGGTCGTGAGAATAATAAGGGTACTCCACTTATTAACGAAGCCTTCTCGCTTATAAAAGAATTACCATTAAACTTCATCGGCAATATGGAGGGCAGCGACTTTGTTACGGGTTACGCCGACGTTATTGTTACTGATGGTTATGCCGGTAATATCATACTTAAAAACACCGAGGCTACGGGTGCCGTTGCCCGCGGTATTGTATCGGCGCTTGCCGAAAAATATAACCGCACAGATGACGAGCTTATTGAAAACATACTAAATGAGCTTACACTGGCATTTGACTTTAACCGTCGCGGCGGTGCTACCTTCTTGGGCACCAAAAAGACCGTAATTAAAATGCACGGCTGTGCAACCGAGCAGACACCTATTGCCTGTATTGACCAGTTGTTAAGGCTCGAAAAATCAGGCTTTTCACAAAAGATAAAAACTGCATTAGAGAATTTGTAAAAAAATAAAAGCGATACCTCTTTTTAAAAGCGGTATCGCCTGATTATTTATTTAATTGTTTTGTGCATCAGTTTATGTATTTGATATTCAACTATAAGCATAAGCAGTGCCGCAATATTTACCGAAACAAACATTGGCAATGCCATTGTGAACAAAAGAATTATTTCGGTAATTATCGTGTATGCCGTTGCTCGAATTACGCTGAAACACAAAATTCTCATACCGTCTTTATACGGCACCTTCGAGAAGACAAAAAATCTTTGGGTTAAGAAGGTAATAAACGCGCCAATCATAACGGCGGTTGGAATACTGATAACCGAATACTCATATCCAAATATAATGGTGGCAAGCATCGTCAGTAGTTCCCAAACGGCTACGCCGAGGCAGGATGGCCAGACACTTGTGAATAGTCTTTTATAAATTCGCACAGTATCGGCTATTGGATTAAAATGCGAGCTTTTATTGCCGTCTATGTATACCGACTCAATAGGGAGTGTTGTTATCTTAATTCCCTGTTTGTCAGCATAGCAAAGCATATTCATCTCATAATCATACTTTTCGCCCTTAACCTTAAGTAACCAATCAATATGCTTAACCGAAAAACCGCGAAGTCCCGACTGATTATCGTCAAAATAGTGACCATTCATAATGGTGTATACTATTCTTGATAAATCGTTACCAAACTTTGAGCGAAACGGTATGTTTTTTTGGAATTTGCGAACGCTAAGCACAAAATCATTACCATTATCAAGCGTATCTCTTACACGAACGATATCCTCTACCCTATGTTGACCATCGGCATCTGCAGTTATAAAATACTCGGCAGACGGAAACAACTCACGAAGGGCGGCAAAGGCTCTTTTAAGCGCTGCGCCCTTACCTTCGTTTTTGGGTGATTTTATAACGGTAGCAGTTTCGGCCACTGTTGCAAAAATTGCATCATACGACTCTTCGCTACCGTCATTAACAACCAAAATAGAAAAATTTTGGTCGTTAAGCTGTTTTACTAAACGTATCAACTCATTATCAGGCTGATATGCAGGTATAACAACTACACTCATTTTTAATATTCCCCTTTTAACCCCATGTTAAATTATTTGTTTTGTTTGAAAAAACGATCTATTTTATCCATTAAAGCTTGGTTGGCACTCTTGCCGTCAGGCTCAAACAAAAGGCTTGTATGGCCGTTTTTGCCCTTTTCATCGCAGATATAATATTCGACGTTGCTATGCGAACCATTAACGCTGTGTGCATAGAGTGAATACTTATCCTTGGTGTACTTATCATCCTCACTGCCCTGAACGACTAAAACGGGCACGCCGCTATCAACAATTTCGTTGGCGGCATTGAAATTTGCAATATCGCTTTCAAAAAGTGTTGACTGATACATTACCAAAAACGGATAGTTTATATATGCAAGCTTTCCTATTTTGCTTTCAACGGGTTGAATTATGGCACCCATACTGCTGTTAACCGCACTAACGGTTGCCGCCGCCTTGATGTCATATTCACCGCCTAATACACCGCAGACGGCATAGCCGCCACGCGAATGTCCTAATAAATAAATCGATTCGTAACCGAAGTTATCGTTTCGCTTTAAATATTCGAGTGCATTTCTAAGGTCGTACACAGCTTGTGAAAAGCCGACCGAGGAGCTACCCTCGCTCAAGCAACTGCCCGTAGTATCAAAGCAGAAAACCGCCCAGCCCTTATCTGTAAGCGACTTAATCTGCCATAAATAATCATCGGCAGATGCATGATACCCCGGTGCTAATACAACAATGCCATCACCTTGTGTATCATATAAATACCCGTTAAGCTTATTTTTACCACTTAAAAATTTTACGTTTTGCCTATTGTCAACCATTTCTTCTAAGGCAAGCGGCGTATCGGGTATAACGTCATATCTTGTAAAGGTGCTGTCGTACACCACCTTGGTGACAAGAAACGAAGCAATAATTACCGAAAATATGGAAACAATGATACCTGACCAAATCCTTTTAAGGAATTTCTTCTTTGAAGATATCATTATTATCACCACTCTTAAATAAATAATGTATGAGGAGTAAAGCTTTATGTTATTTCCTACCGTTTTAAAGGAAAAAGATTATCTTTCATCGATGCCGCAAATACTCATTGATTTAAAGGCGTTTCAAACCTGTGAAAGAATTAAATCATTTGACGGGACCGAACTGTATACCGAAAGATATACAAAAGAAGGTAACCGCGCTAATATTGTAATTATTCACGGCTTTACCGAATTTTCTGAAAAATACAAGGAAATGATTTGGTATTATATAAACTTAGGTCTTAACGTATTTATTTATGACCAACGAGGTCACGGATTGTCAGAACGACCGGTTGATGATATAAAACTAATCCACGTCGAAAGCTTTTTTGATTACGTGCGCGACCTTGAATTTTTAATAGAAAATCAAGTGAAGGTATACGGCGAAAATTTACCGATTTATCTCTTTTCGCACTCAATGGGTGGCGCCGTTGCCGCCCTATATAAAGCAGAGCACCCGAAAGAAATAGCAAAGTCAATAATGTCCTCACCTATGATATGCCCGGAAATGCACGGATTACCACGAAAATTAGTATTGTGGAAAGCAAAGCAAGAGGGCGAGAAAAATGGTTGGAGCAACAAATTCCCCTATACCGGTGAATTTAATCCCGACGTCAATTTCGAGGACACCGTTGATGGCTCTAAAGCTCGTTTTAGCGCAACCTTTAAGCTAAGACTTGCACAAAAAGAATATCAGTCATCATCGGCTACAAACAAATGGATGTACGAGGCAGTCAAAGCGCAAGACTATATATTAAAACACAAAGATCTCAACGTCATTGACACCGATACACTTATTTTAAGCGCAGGTAACGACCGCGTTGTTAAAAACCGAATGCAGATTAAATTTGCCAAACGGCTAACTAATTGCCGCGTCAAAACCTTTAAGGGTGCTAAACATAACTTATTCTTTGCATCTGAGGATATTTTAGAAAATTATTATAAAACTATATTTGAGTTTTTAAGCTGAAGATAATTTATTTATCTTCAGCTTTTTTACTGAATAACTGTTTGGCGGTAGTAGTTATAAAATCCAAAATCTCTTTAACGTTAGATTTCTCGGTTGCTTCTACCTTAACTGTGTAAGCCTTCCCGTCCTTAATTACCAAAAAGCTCATCGGTACAACGTCAACCTTGGCGCCGCCGCCTGACGGATGCGAGGTGCGTTTTTTATCGGCAATATCTGCGCCGCCGCCCGCAAAGGAAACCGAAACCTTAGAAACGGGAATAATGGTCATACCGTCCTTTACGATTGGCTCACCAAGTACGGAATTATCCCCCGCTATATCCATTGTGCGCTGCGCAACAAAGTCCATAAGCTTAATAACGTTATTCTGTTCCATAATCACACCACACCCTGTGTTTCAAGATTGCGCTTGACAATATAGAATAATGCGCGAATTACGTGTAATATTTTAACCCTTAATTCGAGTTTTATATCATAAGAAGACTCATCGCTTAAATAATCGCATCGAATATCGGTGTTAAATCCACGCTTTTTAACCGAAAAATTAGATTTAATAAACCCGACTATCGGGTAAATTACCGCACAAGCAACGCCGTAATCAATTGCGGCATCGTCGCCGCCGCTTATACTGACGATATTACATTTTCTTATTCTGCAATATTTAAGTATCCAAATTATTCTGTTGAATATAGCAAGCAGTACGTCGGCAGTTTCTTTAAGTGTTACCGCGGTACCTTGACTCTCAAGGGTGTTTTTTATAGTTTTAATGCTATCAAGATGTGAAATACCAACCGCTTTTTTTACACCCTTAATAATTACGTTATTTGGGTCAGGCTCTTCACCATATAGCTTGCCTAAAAACCGATATAACAACTTAAAGCCGTTTTTATCATCGGCAAAAATTAAAATATCAACGGGAAGCATCAGCAATATAGCGATTATAAAGCATATTACGGCAATGACTATTGCTATAATTTTAAGCGCTAACATAGCGTACCTCCCATATATACATTATTATTTTTATTGTACCATACGCAAAAAACAAATTCAATATAAATTATTTGCCACTTTAAGCATTTTATTACGCCTTTCGGACATACTAACTAAAAAGGAAAGGTGATAAAAATGATTGAACAAGATACCATTAGACTTCTTCGCGAATGTGATGCAGGCGTAAAAATGGGGGTTGCGTCAATAGACGAAGTAATTGACCGCGTTAATTCATCAAAAATGCGCAAAATACTCATTGACTGTAAAAAAGAACACGAGAAGCTAAGTGACGAAATTCAGCAGCTTTTAGACAAATATCACGATGACGGAAAAAATCCAAATCCTATTGCAAAGGGTATGTCTTGGATGAAAACCAACGTTAAAATGGCGGTCGAGGACAGCGACAACACCATTGCCGACCTTATGACCGACGGCTGCAATATGGGTGTTAAATCGCTAAACAAATACCTTAATGAGTATGAAGCCGCCGACGAGGTTTCGAAGGATATCACCAAGCGGCTTATTAACCTTGAAGAAAAGCTTGCAATAGATTTGCGCGACTTTTTATAATTAGCCCTTTTAATTCTCCTTCAAATTCGGTATAATATAGTGTACTATTTGATTTTTAAGGGGCTTTCTTTGTGAGCAAAGATTTTAAAAAATATCTTATTGACGGATTTCTTATAGGCTCGGCACTGTTTTCAATGTTTTTTGGCGCCGGCAATATGA
>SVOR01000041.1 GCA_015066295.1 Oscillospiraceae bacterium | reverse complement strand
ATACTTTGAAATTTACCTATCTCAAAACAAGAATGAAAGACGATATTGTGAGACAGGTCTCACAGCGATATTTTCTTTTGAAAATCCTCTCCTATGCGAGATATTTTTAAAAAGAAAGCGATATAAAAGCCTTTGGCTTTTGCGATATTATATTCGTGCCATTTAGCACGGTGAAAGCCGTATATCGCGTGGCTTGCCACATATCGCATCAAAGATATATCGCTCGGGCATTGCACGAATATAGCTGAGGCACACTTCCTTACGAAGTGTGCCACAAAGAGGTCTCTTATTTAAGCTGCTTTTAACGTAACCGTAAGCTGTTCTCCGGCATTTAAAAAGGTATCGTAAGGTGTCAATTTTATGGTGTAATCACCCTTTGGCAGCGGATCAATGTATATATCGAATCTTTCGCTCGCCTCCCCCTTTGATTTCTCAGCGAATAACCTTGAGGAAATAGCAAACTCTTTGTGAAGAGTATTGCTCTCGCCGAGAAAAATCTCAACCTTGTAGTAATAAATATAATCGTCGCACTTAGCTGCATTAAAGCCAAGTTTGAGATTATACGCCGTTTGATGCGCCTCAAATAAAACGTCATCGCCAAAATAGGGCTTGCCCGCCTTTTCGGCGCGGTCAGCCGTATAATAAAGCTCGCGACGGCCGTTCTCCATCGCCGGTATAACCCAGTCGTCTGCACAAATGGTGCCTGTTTCGAAATTTATTCGACGCACTCTGATGTTTGAGCTATTATCTATTTCAACAAGAAATCCGCCGTAGTATTTTTCAACGTAATTTTTAATTACGTTTACACATTCAAGCTCAGGGCTTGCCCATTTAGTCGGAAAATAATTTGCCGAACCGCAATTAAGGGTTATATAACCGCTGTCATACTGCATAATAGCGGTTTCTTTTTGAATATAATCGTGGTCGTGTCCGTAAAAATGTATTACCTGCGGATAATCGTTTAAAAACTCTTTGAATTTCTGCTCTGCCGCAGTTCTGTCCTCGGTAAACTCGGGTCCGTAATGACCGAGCAGAAAAATGTTTGCGTTTTTATCCTCTTTAATTATCTTGTCGAATTCGATTTTTAACCAATTCATCGTTTCCTCTGAATAATTAAGGTCGATGCCAAAAAAATGCTGACCGTCGATTATAGCGTGGCGTCTGCCCTGCTTGGTCTGCTCGAAATCCTCGTCAATTCCAAAATATCGCTCGAACGTTTCTCCGTTCTTGCCCGAAAACGCCTCGATAAACTCGGCGGTATGATTGCCGTTAATACTATCGTGGTTGCCAAGGCAATAAAACAGCGGTATTTGGTCGGGAAGCGCGTCTTTAACGGCCTTTTTAAAGTTTTCCCTCTCGGCATTTGCTTGCACGGGATAATTTTCCTCTTTTGTGCCGGGATATTTTTCACTGCCCGCAAAAACGTTGCCCATAGAGTTGGTGCAATTAACAAGGTCACCCGCAATCACCATAGCGTCAAGCGTGCCCGTTGACGAAAACTTCTGAAGCGTACGAAAAGCGGTTGTGGATTTTTTGTAGCTGGAATCGGCCATATAGCCGCCGTCGAGATGAATGTCACTCACTGCGCCAAAGGTGAAAACTATATTTTCCTCATCAAACATTGAAAGAAGCTTGTTTTCTTGTTGTTGCAGCTCGCTTATCTCGTCACCCTTACCGCATGCCGACAAGGAAATCAGCATTACCGCCGCTAAAATTAAGGCTATAAATTTTTTCATCGTTCTTCTCCTGCCGCTTATGCCGCGGGTATTGTAATTGTACCGGTCAACGTCTGTCCTGCGCTGCTAAAGGTATCGTACGGTGTAACGATAACGGTATAATCACCCGGATCTAGGGGTGCAACGTGTAAATCAAACCTCGTCAGTGAGTCTGCCTTACTCTTTTCGGCAAAGAAACGTGACGTGATTCCAAACGTTTTGCAGGTTTCGGAAGTTTTATCATTTATTATCTCTACTTTATAATAATAAACGTAATCCTCACAGGTTGCAGCATCAAATGCTAAACGCAAATTGTATTTGCTCTGCTCAAGAAGCAGCTTGGTGCCCTTTTTGAAGGTGGGCTTAACCGCCTTTTCGGCACGAGCTCTTGTGTAATCAAGTGTTCTCTTGCCGTCCTTCATGGCGGTGATTATCCAATCGTCCGCACAGATGGTGCCTGTTTTAAAGTTTATTCTGCGCACCCTTATATTGCCGTTTTTATCAATCTCTAAAAGCAGACCGCCGTGGAAGGACTCTATGTAGCCCTTATTGGCATTTGCGCACTCAAGTCCCGGTGTTGTGTTTTGAAGCAAGAAATAACAAGCCGAGCCACAGTTAAGCGCAATGTAGCCGTTTTCGTCCTGCATTATTGAGGTTTCCTTCTGAACAAAGTCGTGGTCGTGACCGTTGAAGGTTATTACCTGAGGATATTCCTTTAAAAGCTCGTCAAAGGTATCCTTACCCTCTGCGGCATAGCCCTTTGAATACTCGGGGCTATAATGTGCTGCCAAAAATATAGGTGTGTTTTTATCCTTGGCGATAATCTTATCAAACTCGGTTCTTAACCAGTCGTAGGTCGCCTGTGTATAAGGGTGCGCTGACAACTCAATGCCAAAGAAGTGATATCCGCCTATAATCGAGTGGCGAAGACCCTGTGCCGTCTTTTCCATATCTACGTCGTGCGAGAAATAACGCTTATAGGTGCCGTCGGCAGTAAATGAATCTATAAAGTCGGTTGTGTGCTTGTTGCTGACACTATCGTGATTTCCCAAGCAATAGAAAAGCGCAATATCATCGGGAAGCGCGTCCTTAACAGCTTTTTTAAAGTTTTCTCTTTCTGCCTTAGATTGCTTCGGGTAGTTTTCTTCCCTTGTGCCAACGTACTTATCATCCGAGAAAACGTTACCGATTGAGTTGGTACAGTTAACAAGGTCGCCCGCAATTACAACGGCATCAAGCTTGTTGGTTGCCAGCTCCTGCAAGGTCTTGTAGGCCTTGGTTGCCTTGTTATAGCTGCTTTCTGCCATATATGCGCCATCAAGATGGATGTCACTTATTGCGCCAAAGGTAAACACAATATTTTCCTCGTCAAATATTTCTGCCAACTCTTTTTCACGCTTTTGCAGTTCGGTTAGTTCTACAGGCTTTTCTTGCGGCTTGCTCACATCTTTATCGGCAGGCGTCTTCTTTTGGCAGGCAGATAAAGTAAGCAGCATCGCCGCCGCTAAAACCAATGCTATAATCCTCCTCATAAATCATCCTCCGTTCGGGTATTGACAAATATTTGCTATGGATACTATAATAAATATATAACAAATTTTGATTTTTGTCTATATTTGAGGTGCTTTTATGAAAAAAATTTTTTGTTTAACAATTGTTTTGGTTGTTATTATGTCGCTGTTTTGCCTGCCAACACAAGCGGCAACCCCCGAATTTAGCTGGAAAGAATATGACAAAGGCTACGTTACCATTGTGTTTGACGATGCGAGAGATTGCACCGTAACCCTTGCGAATATGTTTAAAGAACACAACATGCCTCTCTCCTGCGCCGTACCGGGAAAGGTTGTAGCAAACAGTCCCAGCATGGTGAGTATATTAAAGAGCGTGCAAAACCACGGCGGTGAGATTTTATCCCACACCCAAACCCACTCGGCCTTCCATAAGGATTCAACCCTTGCCGAGATTGAGGATGAGTTTTCAAAATCCTACGATTCGCTGACAAAGGCGGGCTTTGTTGTTAACGGTATAATCGAGGCCGGCTCGGGCGGTGCCGAAAAACAGGTTGATTATAATTTGGTTGAACAGGTTGTTAGCAAATACTACAAATACTCCGACTGCTACGGCACCTCGCTTCAGTATAAATCGGTACGCACTTGGATGCATGGCCAGTCTTTAGCACAACTTAAAGCCAAGGTTTCACGTGCCGCCAATAGAAAAGAATGGTTGATTTTATTTGCACACGATTTTGGCGAGATTTCTCAGTCAGACCTTGAAGCACTGTTACAGCACATTAAGGATACCGAGGATATGCAGTGTGTAACCTATAAATATATGTATGAGAATTTCGGCAACTATTCAAAGCCCCAGAATTTTGGCGACACCTTCTACACCGTAAGCTATGCCGACAAGGACGGCAAGGTGTTTGAGGAAAAGGTTGTAAAGTCAGGCAGTATCGTTTCGGGATCGCCAGATAACGCGCCCGAAGGCACCGAGTGGAGCGAAATTGCATATACGGTAACCGACAATATTACTATTTCACCCATAATCGATCAAAACGAAGCTATTGATACACCTAGTAACCCCGACGGCAACGCTTCGAACAACGATGACGACGCACACAATCCCAAAGACCCAATTCAATTATGGATTGTTATTGCAATAGGAATTGTTGTTTTATTGATTATTGTTTTAATTATTATCTTTGCTAAAAAGAAAAAGAAATAGTAAAAACAAAACCCCTAAGTCTTTCGACTTAGGGGTTTATTTTTTTATCCTATACAAATTGCGCCTATTGCGAAATATGCGGGACCTGCATATTTTATTTTTACCTTGTGTTTGCCTTTGGCGAGGTTATCAAAGACGTATCTTTCAACCTCGTTAGTAGCATCCTTTTCCTTTAGCATTACCGTTTCCTTATCATCAATGGTAAGCGACACGGTGCTGTCACGCTTGATTTCTGCAAGCAAACCAAAGGTTGTACCCTCGAAAACGATGGTTATTTCTGCGCCTTTGTTTTTGGGCGCTAACTGTTTCGGGAATTTGGTTATCGACTCAACCCAGCCTCTGCTTTTGCGGTTGTTCCAATCGCTGTTTGCGCCGATTTCATCGGCCTGTAAGGTTTTAGTGCTTTCTATAATGTTCGAAATGTATGTGGTTTTAGAAAGCTTGTGGTTTGTCGGCGCCTTGGGGCTTGACGGCAATAATTTTTTAAGCTCAGCCGTAACAGTGTCGGCATACAGCTGATGACCCGCATCGGTCGGATGCACTATATCGCCTACGTAATAATCCCAGTTTTTCTCTCCCTTATCAAGCTCTTTTTTGAGTGCATAACCTACGTTAATTACAGGTATGCCGTAATAGTCGCCAACCTCCTTGTATGCTTGCGCATTAGCGAAGTTAAGCTGTAAACGACTCTTGTCGGTGGTAAGCACTATTACGATGTCGGCCTCGGGCAACTCTTTGTTAATTTTACGGATGAGTGACTCTGCCAATACGGTGCTTTGCTCCTTGGTGAAGCCTTGATAAAGGTCGTTCATTGCAAATTCAATAAACACGAGGTCGGGCTTGTGGGCTATAACGTCACGGTCGCTTCTAAAGAGACCTAAATATGCGCCCTGACCGCCGACAGCAGTATTAACCTCGGTTATCTTGGCGTTTGGATATTGACTTTCAAGCCAGTCGGTGGTGAAATAACTCCAACCTTTGCCCGAACCCGAACCCTGTCCGGCAGTAATAGAGCCGCCAAAATAGAGCACCTTTAACTCTTTTTTATTTTTTAGCTTGTAGGCGGTATTATTAAGATTTCTTTTGCTGTGTTTTGCAGCACCCGAGTAGGTGCGCTTTGCAGCATAAATTTCTTTTGCCAACTCAACGTTTTCTATGTCGCTTGAAACAGCGCTGCTTGAATTATCATCCACGTCTGACGCTGCGCTTGAATCGGTGCTCGAGTTTGCGTCGGTCGGTTTATCCTTGCCGCAAGCAGCAAGTCCAAAAAGCATACAAATTGCTAAAAGTAACGCTAAAATCTTTTTCATTTTTAACTCCTTATCCTACGAACATCGCGTAAATATAAAATCTTTTAGTGCCCTTATATTCGATTTCGATTTTGTGTGTGCCTTCGGCAAGATTATCAAAAATCAATTTTTCATTATCGCCCTCTGCATCGGGGGTTACTACGTAGGTTTTTTCCTTGCCGTCAATGGTTGCAATTACGGTATTGCCCTTTTCGGTGGTCATAAATACGCCAATAGACTTACCCTCGAATTCGTATGTGAATTTAGCGCCTGTTTCAAGCGGACGCAAAAGCGAGGTAAAGCTATGATATTTGCGCTTGCCAACCTCCCAGGTGTCGGCTACCTTTATCTTGTTGAAATCTACAAGCTTATAATCCATATTTATACCGCTAACAATAAAGTCCTCTTTAGGAAGTGCGTGGTCAGCAGGTTTTTTGCCCTCTACTGCAAGCAGCTTTTTAAGTCCGTTTATAACGGCTGTCGAATATGCTGCATAGCCCATATCGTTGGGGTGTGCGTAGTCGACAATGTAATCTTCCCAGCTGCCCGTGCCGTTATCTACCGCTTTTTTAAGCTCGGCGCCCATATCTATGCAAGGGATTCCGTAATGGTCGGCAACGTCCTTGTAGGCTGCCATATTTTCGTATTTCTCACCCATTTTGCCCTTATCGGTGCTGAAAAGAATTACGATATCGGTCTGCGGGAGCTCTTTATTAACCCTTTTAATAAGCATTTCTAAATAATACGCACTCTGCGCATAATAGAAATTTTCGTACTTATCATTGAGTGCAAATTCAATAAATAATAAATCGGGTTTATGCGCGAAAACTGCGCTATCGGCACGCATATTGCCGTAATATACACCCGTACCGCCAATTGCCGAGTTGGTGCAATTTATTTCGGCATCGGGGTAGGTTTCTTTAAGCCATGCTTCCGACTTTTTAGCCCAAGAATTGCCACCTGAGCTGCCAACGCCAACCGTTACCGAACCGCCGTAATATAGAACGTTCAGCTTTTTGTCGGTCTTTAATTTATAAACCGTGTTAGAAAGTGTCCTCTTTTTTGCTACCCCATTTTTTGAATAGGTACGCGCAGGCGCAAAAACCTCGTCGGCATAGCTAACCGTAGGTTTGCTTTCTTCACTGCTTTCGTTCTTTTCACCGGGCTTAGCAGGTGTTTTTGCACACGCGCAAAGCGATAAAACAAAGCATAAAACCAAAATTAAACTAAATGTTTTTTTCATTTCTTTGGCTCCTAACTAATTATATAGTAACATAATAGCATAACTATAATAAAATTACAACAAAAAATCCCTGTGAAATCTCACAGGGATTTACTAGCACTATTTTTCGCACCCTAAAAACTGAACAAAGGATAACACAAGGAGAATCGAAGAAATGTAGGTCAAGCCCTCGGTCTATTAGTACTGCCAAGCACAGACGTCACCGCCTTTACACACGCAGCCTATCAACCCGGTAGTCTACCGGGGACCTTACTAGT
>SVOR01000040.1 GCA_015066295.1 Oscillospiraceae bacterium | reverse complement strand
AAACACAGCAAATAAATTCACCACGCTCAAAATTTATATCAAAATGACTTGTAATCTCTAATAAATCAACATCAAAGAATATTTCCTCATCATCGATAAACTTTTCATATATAAATTCAAAAAGCGCTTCCTTGCTTATTTTAATAACTCGAACAATATTTTCATCAAGTTTCTTCTTTTTCCCATTCATTGCGGCTTTCCTTTCTGCTCCTTTTTCGATTATTTATATTATATTATATCATAATTTAAGGGGAAATTAAAGGGAATATAAAAAACTGTCCTTAAGAGTACAACCCTTAAGAGTCGTCTTTTTCGTTATTGAACCACTGTTTCTACGCCGTTTTCGGTGAAGAACTGTGCAACTTCTTTTAGGTAATTATCGGGGTCGATTAAAAATGCCATACCATGTCCCGCACCCTCTACCTTAACAAGCTTTTTGGGTGACGAACAGGCATTGTAGTTTTTCTCACTCATATAATAGGGGACGAACGCATCATCGTCGCCGTGGAAGAATATAACGGGAACCTTGCAGTTTTTAAGTGCTTTTTCGGGTGAGCTTTCCTCTAAATTAAAGCCGCCGTAGAGTCTTGCGCCAAGCTTTATAAACGGATATATCAGATTTGGGGGTAATTTTAATTCTTTAACTACCTTTTTAATAATTTCCTTTGCATTGTTGTAGCCGCAGTCTGCAAGTATGCCAACAACGTTTTTTGGTAAATCCTTATCGGCAACGGTAAGCACCGTTGAAGCGCCCATAGAAATGCCGCAAAGAATAATTTTTACGTCGTCGCCAAATTTTTCAACAATAAAATCTATCCATCTAAGGCAATCCTTACTCTCGTTTATGCCAAAGGTTATTACGTTTCCGTCACTTTTAGATGCACCTCGTTGGTCAACGAGCAGTACGTTTCTGCCGAGTGTAAAGCAACGTTTAACACCACCGCACAAATCACGCTCGGCAGTGCCGCGATATCCGTGAAACATAAGCTCAATTGGGGCGCCTTTTTTATATTCGTAATATTTACCGCGAAGCGTAAGACCATCAAAAGAGGTGATTGAAACCTCCTCGTATTTAAAGGTGCGTACCTCTTTTATCCACTCAATCATTTTGTCATGATAGGGCACGTATATCTCGTCTTGCGGCAGGTCGTATTCGGTTTTAGGAGTTTTGTTCTTTTTTGGTACGTAAAAGGCCAAATAAAAGCATATAAAGGCAATAAGCAGCACCAAAATCACCACAGCCGCCAAGCTCCCTAAAATTATATATAAAGCTTCCATAACACACCTCCATATCTTTTATATCTAAATTATATATTTATTCGCAAAAAAATTCAATAAAAAATCGCCGTAGGTTGTACGGCGATTTTTTATTTTAATATCTTGGCGTGCAGTCCCGAGCAGGATACAGGTTCGTTGCCTGCAAACAGGTGGGAGGTATCGCCAATGCCCGCAAAAATTCCGTGTGCTATCGGGCGGGCTTCAATATGACGCTCCATATAAAGCGTCGTAACCGATGAGGTCGGTAGAAAAATTGAATTCCAGGTTGATATAAGCGGAGCATTCAAAACGTGAGCAATAAGCGACGTACCAAGTCCAAAGTGGCAAAAAAGCGCAATAGTATCGGTACTGCCATCACCCTTTTCGGTGATATCATAATATCCGCCATTGCGAACAAAACCATGCTCTGCCAAAAGTTCGTCAAATTTTCGGCCTACAAATTCAAAGCGTTCGGCAATCTTACTGCCGTCTAACAATTTGCTTTGCTTCCAGCGATTTATATCGTAGTTATCACTGTCGTTTACCCAAAGCTCAGGCGGCATGTTCCACGGACTTGGCATATCCTTAAAATAGTCGGTATCATATTTAAAGTTAAGCATTTCGGGGAATTCGCGCAACCAATCAAGCATAACGGGTTTAATACCCAACTTATCGGCGGTAGGCTTGGCGGTAAGCTGTGCTCTGCCGTGGGGCGAAACGTAGATATGCGTAATGCCCTCGTTAATAAGTTTTTTGCTTAAAAGCTCGGCTTCACGTTGCCCCTTTTCGGTCAGCGAATCGGTGGGGTAGTAGGGGTCACCGTGGCGTATAATTAAAACTCTCATTAGTAATCTTCTCCTTTATAAAATGCCCTTGTCATTGCGTGCTGACCGCTATTATCCTCCACGTGAATAAGTATGAAATTTCCCGTCAGTTTTCTGTCAATTTCACAGGTAAATTCATTTACAGTCTCGCCCTTTTTTGCGGGCAGGCAATAGGTCTTTCTGGTTTCGGATAAAATAGTAATTCGGCGCGCATCTGACGTCTTTATTTTTACTGTATTGCCATCAATATAAGCTTCTTTAATTTGCGGACCTGATGAGCAATAGCAGTCGCCCTTATCAAGCGCATTTATAATGTCGCCATATTCAAGTTTATCGGCCAATATGTAGGTAAAACCGCCAAACGAATCATTAAGAGGATGCGATAGCGGCAGACGATGTGAGTGACAGTCGTCGGCACCAATTGGATAAATGCGAACGCCTTTTCTAAGTAAATGCAGATAAATTTCGTGCGTAAATGATAGCGCACCGCCAAAATTTGCGGTAATGCAGTTGTAAAGCTCAAAACCGTCAAAGCCTTGGAGTGCTGCATATTCATCCTCGGTAAATAACGTCCAATTTGGATGGTTGGCAACGACGAAATAATTTTTATCCTTTATATCTTTAATTAGCTTGTTTATGTTGTCAACCGAAAAATCAAAGTTTTTAATCTCGATTTTTTCGTAATTTTGAAGGTCGCGGGGAATAATATTAAAATGAAAGCAAACCTTGTGGTTAGGGTGTCTGTCACTTCTTTCACCAACTGCAAGTTCTGCCGCTAAGAGCGGCAAAAAATCGGGGTCACGCAAGTCGCTGTGGTCAACGATTTTATCATGGTCTGAAAATGCATATACCGAATAGCCCTTTGCCTTGTAGGCTTCTTTATGCTGTTCGGGTGTCATTTTACCGTCAGAGCAGGTGGTGTGCGAGTGCATATTTGCTTTATACTGATTTTTATTTGGTGAAATTAGAAACCTTTTCATAACAAACTCCTTTCAGCATAAAACTATATTAGCTCGTCGGTATTATAAGGTGGTGTCTCGGCAAAATTGCCGTTATCATCGCGAACGTCGATGCGTACCGCCTTGCCTAAAAATACGGGGTCAATATCAAACACGGCTTCGCTAATCAATTCACCCTTGGGGGCGGTCTCAATTAAAGCATCTCTGCCTATACTCATCAATCTGATAGAGCGAACGGGCGAGCAGGTAATATGAATTTTGCCATTCTCGCAGTATACGTCTTTAATTTCGGGACCTGTTGAAACGTAAAAATCGCCGTTTTGGAGTGCGTTTATAACCGAATTATATTCGAGTTTATCTGCCTTAATAATGGTCCACGCACCAAATGAGTCGCAACGTGCATCTGTGAAGTCGTATTCGTTTTTATTACTATCAAAAACAAGGGGTAAAACCCTTTCATTTTTGTAACGTATTATGCGGTCGTATACGTGGCTCGGGTCCTCAATATGTCCTTCTATATAACTGTTATAATCGGCTATTTCGAGTGCAAAAAGTCCTTCGAGTTTATCGTAATCTGCATAGTTTTGTAATGATTTTGCCGGGTGGTTAACACAAACCAAAAAGCCCGAGTTATTTGCCCTTTTAATAAAAGCGTTTATGTATTCCTGCGAATATTCTTGTTTATTAAGTTCTACGACTTTAATATTATTTTCGTCCTTTGCATAAAGGGTGAGTGAATAGCATTTAAGAAAATCAAGCGGTAGATTATCGCGGTTTTCGTAAATTTCGGTTTCATAAGCCGTTATCGCTAAAAAATTATCGTCGTCGAGGTCACTATGATTATATAAATAATCAATATCAGAAAAGGCAATAATGTTATAACCCTTTTCTGTGTATGCCTTTTTAAGCTCTGCGGGGGATAGGTGACCGTCGGATAAATTTGTATGGCAATTAAGATTTGCTTTAAAGCCTTTATCCTCGCTTGATATCAAAAATTTTTTCATAAGCTCACCTCTGTGTACATTTTATCACACGTAGTAAAAAAGTCAACGAGAATAACTATTTTTAAAATAAATAATAATAAAATGCCGAGCACGCGATAAAGATAGTAGTAGATACATTAAAGGGGAACATGCAATGAGCAAAAATAAAAACAAAATTATTACGTCCATATTGCTTGGCACGACAGCCTTGGGAGTGCTCGGTATAGTGTATAAAAAGACGGCGCACTCGCTTGTGAAAATGGCGCTTGACCGCGAGCATCCAAAATTTTTCGAAAAGGGCAGGGATAAGGTGCGCGGCTCAAAGGAGCTATGCAAAATCATACAAACCATGACAAAGGCATCCAACGAGTTAGAAAGCACTAATTGTGAGCAAATAGAAATTAAGGCACACGACGGCACCCGTCTTATAGGTCATTGGCGAAGCTGTGAGAGCCCCAAAAGAATTATAATAGCAATGCACGGTTGGCGCTCGTCATGGTCGCACGATTTTGGAATTATTGCGCCCTTTTGGCACGATAACGATTGTTGTGTTTTGTTTGCCGAACAACGCGGACAGGGACTTAGCGGCGGCAATTATATGGGCTTTGGTATGCTTGAACGATACGATTGTTTTGAGTGGATAAAATGGGTAAATGAAAAAACAGGAGGACAACTGCCAATATATTTAGGCGGTGTTTCGATGGGCGCCAGTACAATTCTTATGACGGCAGGGTTTGATTTACCAAGCAATGTTTGCGGAATTATAGCCGATTGTGGTTTTACGTCACCCCACGCCATTTGGAAGCACGTTTTACAGAGTAATCTGCATATTCCATACGGACTTTACAGTGCAGTGGCTAATGATATGTGCAAAAAGAAAATTCAAATGGGCTCTAACGATTATTCCTGCATTGAGGCCTTGAAGAATAATAAAATACCCGTATTATTTGTTCACGGCAGCGATGACCATTTTGTGCCGATAAAAATGACCTACGAAAATTATCGTGCTTGCAGTGCGCCCAAGCATCTTTTTATAGTGCCCGGTGCCGAGCACGGAATGAGTTATTTGGTTGATAAGGCGGGCTATGAAAAGCGTGTTATAGATTTTTGGAACGAATACGATATAAAAACACCCTGTAATTAAATGTTACAGGGTGTTTTTTTATCTTTTTAAAATACTCTCAAGTTTAGAAAAACGAGCCGACGGGTCAAATATTTTATCTATCAATTTGCCCATAAGCTTAATCAGCGGCGAATTTATTGCCGTGGTGATGAGCGTGCCAACGCCTATGCTATGATAGGAAGAATAGTATATGGTGGACCAATCGAAGGTTTTTACGTCACCAAAAAGAGTCAGTGCCAGTATAACCGATATAACCAATAGTGAAATATCAAAAACTGCTTTAACTCTTGTAACGGTTATTTTAAATTTATCTGCAATTTCGGCAACAAACAGTTCATATACCTGTAGAGGCATATAGGTTTTGAAAAAACAAGCGACACCAAACGCGGTAACCATATCGCCGATAATAAGCATTACGTAGCGCAAAACAATACTGTCTGGTGTAAGGCCGCCCAGCAACCAAATAAATAAATCAAGCGTGTAGCCGTATATCACGGCAACGGCAAAGGCTAATAAATAGCGCCAATTAAAACGGCGAACAATACAGCACAAAAGAATTAGCAAAACACCTTGTACAATGTATTCTACCACGCCTACACTTAGTAGTGGGCTAAGGTTTTTTACAGCATCAAAAAGCACAAAGGGCGGTGCTGCAATCATCGAAACACCAAGGTCGGCTTTGCTGCAAATTGCTACACCAAGCGCCACAAAAACGGTGCCAAAAAGCCATAATAATTCATTAGATTTTTTGATTTTCATAACTTTCACACTCATAAAAATAGCTTTTACTGTTTGAAAAAAGAAACAGTAAAAGCTTTTTTTGGCGGAGACGGCGAGATTCGAACTCGCGGGCGCGAATGCGCTAACTGATTTCGAGCAAAAGGCAGTATCTACCGCACCGCCCCTCTCCATCCCTGAAAACTACAATATTTCCATCTGTTCTGCGAGATTTTGAAAAACATCTAAATTTTTGCGAGAAATTTGCGAGATAGATGCGAGAAAACTATAAAAACTCCTTTGGCTATTCTCGGGCAAAGAAAACACAAGGAGAATAAATATGAACCAAGAAAAACAAAGAGAAGCATACGAAAAGATACTCAAAAAATGCCCCGATATCCTAACCCCGATGAAAGCAAACCGATGGTCGCCCGTCGGCAAGAACACAATCTATGCTGCGCTCAAAAACGGTGAAATCGAATCCTATACCTATAAAGGCGGTTACATCTTCACCAAGGACGCCTTCATTGATTACCTCGTTAAGACTACCAACGATAAAGGCAAGCGATATACAATCCGAGGTGATAAGAAATGCTGAGCAGCTTACCGCAAGTGCTATCAGGAGAACAGGTGCGGTGCGCCTTACATATCAGTAAACGCAAATGCGCTTGGATGCTCAATAACGGCTTTATCAAATGTCAAAACACCGGCAAGAGAACAAGAAAATATATCGTGCTCAAGGAAGACCTGCTCACCTACATAGAGGACTCGCAAAAGCACCCCGAAAAATATGTTACACCCCACGCTGAGTTCTCAACGGCAAAGTATGGAAACACTCGCAAACCACGACCGCGCAAAACAGGATTTCCTTCTTCTCTGCCGTCAACCTTCCGCCCGTGGCTCGAACAGGAATTCGAATCTGTCCCCGATGCACTCACCGTACCGCAGGTCATAGCAGTAACGGGATACACCGACAACTCAGTTGACCGTTGGCTCCGCCAAGGCCACCTGAAGTCTGTCCAAACCCAAACAACAAGAATAATCCCAAAACTTTGGCTCATCGACTTCTACTGCTCCCACGCCTACAGAGCAAAAGAACTTACAACGAACTTTTCCCACACAGACATTCGTGATGTGTGTAAAGAATTAAAATACGGCGAATTTGTAGATATGACACTCTACGGTATGACCGCCGAGGATAGTTACTATCAGGGTTACAACCGAGAAGCCATAGGCATGGGAGAATGGTTCGGGACAGCAGAAAGTATGTCCGACCGAATCGCAGATGGCTTTCATCACAGCAAAGGTCATTGGTCGTATGTCGGCAGCTCCAAGTATCCATACATTGCTGTAGGCGTAACCAAAGCAAACGGT
>SVOR01000015.1 GCA_015066295.1 Oscillospiraceae bacterium | reverse complement strand
TTACAAGATAGAAATCTTCCTGTTCAGCGGTTTTTACCAAAACCCAAACGTTCTTGGTAACGCCGTTTGCAGTTGCAGTAAGTTTATATCTGCCTGCAACCTTTGCAAAAACAGTTTTTGCGTTAGCATCAAACTCGATGCCATTTTGAGCATCAGCTGCCCAAGTAATGTCGGCACCTGAAACAACAGTGCCTTGGTTGTCCATTTCTACGGAAATGTCTGCGAGATTAACAATAGTCATCTCATTCATAGGAATTGCGGGGGCGCCGTATGAAACTACATAAGGTTCAGTTTCATCGGAAGCGAAGGCCATTAGCGGCAGTGCTGAAAAAATCATCACAGCAGCCAGCAAAAATGCCAACACTTTGGAAAGATTTTTGCCCTTCATAGAAAACTACCTCCTCATTTTTTGTATAATAGGGACAAATATACGCTATTATCATACAACCGCAAAAAATAAAAGTCAAGAGCATTTTGTAAAAATACACAAAAATATTAAAATTTTCCAAAAAATATTGTAATCTCTCCCTAATTTTCTTTTGAAAATGCCTCCTCTGTTTACAAAGGAGGCTTATTTTGTAAAACAGGAAAGCGTGAACGTACTATAACTGTACACACGGCAATCAGGCTCCCTCTGACGAGGGAGCTGTTGAACGCGAGCGAAACTGAGGGAGAGAAACAGTTGGTTTGATATTTTGTTTTCGTTTTCTCTCCCTCCGTCTTTTGCTTTGCAAAATCCACCTCCCTCATTAGATGGAGGCTTATTTTGTAAAAAGGGCGACCATTGGTCGCCCGTTCTAAATCCTGAATCCTAAATCCTATATCCTTTTTCTTCCATATATTTCGGTATTCTCTTTAATTATACCTGCAAGCCAGTCGTTAATACAAGAAGCATCAATTCGCCACTGCCAGTTGTTACCCAGCGTTGACGGGGTGTTGATTCGCGCCTCGCTGCCAAGTCCCATAAAGTCGTGCATCATAAGTATACAGGTGTCGGCAACCGATGAGAGTGCCGCACGCATCATTGCCCAGTTAAAGCCCTCGTCGTGTGTGACGTGCAGATATTTGCGAGCCATCTCGACGTCATCGGGTGATGCACTGCTTGTCCAACCGATAATTGTATCATTATCGTGTGTGCCCGTATACACCACGCAATTACGATTATAATTGTGGGGTAGATAATCGCTATCCTCCCTTGAATCGAAAGCGAACTGCAGTACCTTCATGCCGGGGAAGCCCGAATTTGAGAGAAGCTCTAATACCTCCTCGGTTAAGAAGCCAAGGTCCTCGGCGATTATGGGTAAATTATCGCCAAATTCTTTTTTGAACTCATTAAACAAATTCATATCGGGGCCTTTTAGCCATTTGCCGTTTTTAGCATCTTTAGAGCCGTACGGAATTGCATAAAAAGACTCAAACCCACGGAAGTGGTCAATACGCACCTTGTCGTATATATTAAGTGCATGGGCTAAACGGTTTTTCCACCATCTATAGCCGTCCTCCTTCATCCTATCCCAGTCATAAAGGGGGGTGCCCCACAGCTGACCATCCTCAGAAAAGGCATCGGGCGGACAACCTGCCACCATTTTGGGTGTTAAATCGCTTTCAAGCATAAACTGGTCGGTATTGCCCCACACGTCTGCCGAGTCGTTAGCAACGTAGATGGGTATATCACCAATAATGCCTATTCCCTTTTCGTTTGCATAAAGTTTTAATTTAAACCATTGCTCGTAAAATTTAAACTGTATGAATTTATAGAAGTCTATGGTGTCGCTATAATCGGCTTTCGCTTTCTCGATTGCCTTTTTATTGCGAAGGCGTATACCCTCGTCCCAACTGTACCAATCGGCATCGTCATTTGCATTTTTTAGTGCCATAAAAAGCGCATACTCGTCGAGCCAATGCTCGTTTTTCTTGCAAAAATCTGTATACGCCTTGTTTGGCACAAAACGGTCATATGCCTTTTTTAGCATGGGTAGACGATTTTGATATAATTTGCCATAGTCTACCTTTTTTTCATCATCGCCAAAATCGTAGGATTCAAACTCTTTACGGGTTAAAAGCTTTTCCTCAATTAAAAGCTCCGGGTCTATAAAATACGGGTTGCCCGCATAAGACGAAAATGACTGATAGGGCGAGTCGCCGTAATTTGTGGGGTTGATAGGTAAAATCTGCCACCAGCTTTGTCCCGATTTTTCTAAAAAATCGACAAAGCGGTATGCTTCCTTGCCGAGTGTGCCTATGCCACCTGATGATGACAAGGAAAAAATCGGCATTAA
Organism: Oscillospiraceae bacterium; assembly: GCA_015066295.1. Lineage (GTDB taxonomy): Bacteria > Bacillota > Clostridia > Oscillospirales > Acutalibacteraceae > SIG565. Next base: position 43,148 of record SVOR01000015.1, on the reverse strand, counting down.
AATTCCACAAGTTCTCACTGTTTCACCTGCTTTTACTTCTTATAAGTTCATTATAACCACAACAGCATTAAAAAATCAATATGCGGTTTTGAAAATTAGCCCTTAACGGCACCCGACAATACGCCCTTAATAATATGCTTTTGACAGGTAAGGTATACGATAACTATCGGCAATAAGCACAAAACAATGAGTGCCATTGTAGCACCGTAATCTACCTGACCGTAGCTACCCTGCAAATACTGAATTTGGATGGGTATTGTGCGGAATTTTGTTTTATCAAGCACGAGATACGGAAGCAAATAGTCATTCCACACCCACATAACCTCGAGTATACATACCGATATATAGGTTGATTTCATTATCGGTGCAACTACAAGGAAGAAGGTCTGAAGCGGTGTGCAGCCATCAATGGATGCCGCCTCTTCTATATCTATAGGTATACTTTTAATAAAGCCTGTAAACATAAATACCGCAAGACCTGCACCGAAGCCAAGATAAACTATGGGTATTGTCCACGGTGTATCAAGCTGAAGCTTATCGGCGGTTTTGGAAAGTGTAAACATAACCATCTGGAAAGGTACTACCATTGAAAAAATGCACAGATAATAAACTACCTTACAGAAAAAGCTGTCTACACGGCTAATGTACCAAGCTGCCATTGAGGTGCATAAAAGTATTAATGCTACCGACAGTATGGTGATAATAAGGCTATAAAGTATAGACTCATAAAACGGATAATTACCGTGCATTATACCCTCAACGTAGTTTTCAAAGCCTACAAAGCTTTCGGCATTAGGAAGGCTAAAAAGCGAGGTCTTAATGGCATCGTTATTTTTAAAGGAGTTGTACAAAACAACTATAACAGGCAAAAACCAAACCGCCGATACAACCGAAAAAATCGCGGTTAAGGCACCTCTGCCTATTTTTTGTCTGCGAGATAATGTGTTATCCATTATTCCTGTACCTCCTTACTTCTTGTGAAATAAAGCTGTGCCAAGGCAACAACAACCACTATAACGAAGAATATAACCGCCTTAGCCTGACCGACACCCATATTCGTGGTGCTTTCGTAGAAAGATTTATAAATATTAAGTGCCAGCATTTCTGTTTCCTTAAAGGGCTTACCGCCGGTTAACGCCAAGTTTTGGTCGAATAGCTTAAAGCCGTTTGTAAGGCTTAAGAAAGTACAAATGGTTATGGACGGCATTACTGTTGGTATAATTATATGACGCATAAGCTGTGGACCGTTTGCACCGTCAATTTTAGCCGCCTCAATATATTCACCCGGTACGTTTTGCAGCGCTGCAACGTAGATTATCATCATATAGCCTATTTGTTGCCAGCTAACGAGAATCACAAGCCCCCAGAAACCATACGTGGCATTTAGCGCCAAGGTTGAATCGAGGAAACGCATTATAACTGCATCGAGTATAATTTTCCACAAATAACCAAGCACAATGCCACCGATAAGGTTAGGCATGAAGAAAATCGTTCTGAATATATTTGAGCCTCTTATGCCCTTTGTTAGTACAAAGGCCACCAAGAACGCAACAACATTGATGACAATTACCGAAATTACGGTAAAGAGGACAGTAAACCAGAATGAACTGTAAAAATCTTTATCACTAAATGCTTTAACATAATTTTCAAGGCCTACAAACGTTGTATTTCTTAAGGTCTTGAAACGGAAAAATGATAGATAAATACCCCATATAAAAGGCCATACAAATCCAATACAAAATGCTATAAAGGTAGGCCACAAAAATATTGGTGCATACCTTTTTGTTGCACGCAACTGACTTGGATTTGTTATTGCCGAGGCATTGTGTTTTTTTGCCTTCTTTTTCATAACAACTCTCCATTTCGGTTCTGTAATTTGGAAAATTTACCCTTGTTTTCCAAATTATAGAACTATACAAATAAATACGGGGCACGGACTGTAACGCCCGCGCCCCGCGAAACTGTTAATAATTATTTTGCTTTAAAACAATTACTGTTTAGAAGCTTTGTACTGTTCTGCCCAGCCGTCAACGAATGCTTTTTCTACAGCCGACCATTGACCCTTACCTGCAGAGTATGCAGCAAGTGCGTCAACAACGCCTGCACGCCATGTATCAACGTTGGGGGTGTAATTGAATGCCCAAGATACATTGTAGCAACCGTCAGCAACATATTCGTTCATAATGTTGCAAAGCTTGTTAGCAACAGGTTTAGCAGATTTGAAGGGAGATACGAAGCCCATCTTCTCTGCAAGAGCCGTTGTGCCTTCCTCAGAAGTAACAACCCACTTTAAGAAGTCGAGGGTAGCCTTCTGATCAGCCTCAGAAGCCTGAGAGTTAACTGCCCAATAGTTTTCTGTACCGCAGCATAAGCCCTGCTTTTCATCCTTAACGCCTACGTAAATCGGGAGATAGCCAATGTTCTCGTCGCCTATTTCAGCGATGTTTGAATATTCCCAAGTGCCATTCTGATAGAATACAGCCTTGCCTGCCTTAAATTCAGCAGCAGCATCATTCTGTTCGTTTGTAAGTTTCTTAGGATCGATTGTTGAGTTGTTGATGTAAAGGTCCCAAATGTTCTTGAAGTTAGCAAGGTAGGTACCCTTAATCTTTGCGGGCTGAGATGTTACGTTATCCTCAGCAAACTCATAATAAAGAGGCATATTTGCAAGGTGACCCGAGAATCTCCAGCTTGAAGACGGGGCAAGACCTGCGGATGCGAAAGCATCGAAGCCGAGAGCATCGCTTCTCTTAGTGATGTCTTCAGCAACTTCCTTTAATTTAGCATAGGATGTAATGTCTTTTACCTCGTAGCCTGCTTTTTTAAGAAGCTTTGTGTTAACGATTATACCGTAGCCTTCATATACATAAGCAATACCATAAACCTTGTCGCCCTCTTTAAGAGCAAAGTCATCAGAAGTAAGCTCCTTATAGAGGTCAGAGCCTGCTAAATCAAGACAGTAATCTTTCCATGACTCGAGGCCTACCGTACCACTAACCTGGAAAAGTGTGGGAGCTGCATCCTTATCGATTTCAGCGGTAAGGGTCTGCTCGTATGTACCTTCGGCTGCTGTAACAACCTTAACTTCTACACCTGTGAGCTCGGTGTATTTTTCGGCAAGCTCAACCCAAGCTGCATCCTGTTCAGGCTTAAAGTTAAGATAGTATACTTTTCCTTTCTCCTGCTTGCCGCAGCCTGCGAACAATGCCAAAATCATGCCAAGGGATAAAACGATGGATAAAATCTTCTTCATAATAAATCCTCCTATTTATTTTGTATGAAATTTTCGGGCTTAGTCCCTTCCTAACGCCCTTTTTTCCACCGTCTGCATTATAGCATATTTTATTTAGTGTTGCAATATTTTTTACACTATCTCATAATTCTTTTGTGAAAATTATACAAAAATTGTGTATTTAATTACACTTTATCCAATTTTTACTTTTTAGTTGCTGCTTTTAATTGTTTTTAAAATGTTTTATTATATTTTGTGCGGCGGTTTTGCTGACACCCTTAACCTCGATGAGCTCATCCAACGTTGCCTGCTTAATTTTAGATAGCGTTTTAAAATGCTTTAAGAGTGCATCGGCGGTTTTCTTGCCGACACCCTTAATTTCGGTTAAGGTGCTGTTTAGCATTGCTTTGCTTCGGCGAGATTTATGGTAGCCGATTGCAAAGCGGTGCACCTCGTCTTGAATATTGGTTATAAGGGTGTATGCCCTTCTGTTAGCCTTAATAACTATGTTGCCACCCGTAGCAGCGATGGCGTTTGTGCGGTGCTTTGAGTCCTTAACCATACCGAACACCGCAATATCTAAATTATGTGCCGCCATAACGGCTTTTACTGCCGACAGCTGACCCTTACCGCCGTCAAGCAATATTAAATCGGGCAGACGAGAGAACGCCTCGTCCTCGCCCTTTTCATACTCACAAAAACGGCGGTCAAGCGTTTCGGCCATTGAGGCATAATCGTCCTGACCGATAAAGCCCTTTATTTTAAACTTTCTATAAGCGCTTTTATATGGTCTTGCATCCTTAAATACCACCATACCGGCAACGTTTTCGCTGCCTGCGGTGTTGGAAATATCGTATGCCTCTATATATCTTGGCGGATTTGCCATACCGAGAAGCTCTGCTAACTCATTTAGTGCCGACGTTTCTTTAAGGCTACGCTCGATTTTGTGTGATAAATGCTCGGCGGCATTTTGCATACACATTTCGACAAGCCTTTTTCGCTCGCCAATTTTAGGTATGGTAAAGGTAACGTTATTACCTCGTTTTTCACTTAACCACTGCGCTATTACGGGATAGTCCTCACTGCCACAGTCAATTAAAATTTCTTTTGGTACGTCGTCCCTCACGGTATAATACTGCTGGATGAATTCACCGTAGAGGCTTTCTCTATCGGCTACACCATCAAAAAAATAATGCTCTTGGTCGCTTAAATACCCGTTTTTAAAACGGAATATTTGAACGCAGCTTTTATCACCCACGAGTGCGGTAGCAATAACGTCGTGCTGTACCGAAAGCGTTGTGATAACCTTTTGTTTTTCGGTTATTCGCTTGATTGAATTTATGCGGTCGCGCAGCTTGGCAGCGTATTCAAAATTAAGCTCGTCTGCCGCCTCGTTCATTTTTTGCTCGAGCGCAGCAATATCGTCCGAGCCGCTACCGCCCTTTTTAATAAAGCTAATCGCCTCATCGACCGCCTCGTTATACTCGTTTATGCTTATGTTTGCCCTGCAGGGTGCCATACACAGTCCAATATGAAAATTAAGACACGGCTTTGAATATTTATCAAAGCTGCGATTACAGTCGGGCAGTTTGAATATTTTTCTCGCCTCATCGACCGACTGCTTAACAACCCTTGCCGAATTAAAGGGGCCTAAATATTCACCGCTTAAATTATTATTTTTAACTGCCTCAATTTTGCGCCATTTTTCCCCGCTTATACGTACATAATGGTAACCCTTGTCATCCTTTAAAAGAATATTGTATTTTGGCTGATGCTGTTTGATAAGCGAGTTTTCAAGCGTTAGCGCCTCAAACTCGTTATCGCAGATGATATAATCGAAATCATCAACACGCTCGACCATTTGGCGTACCTTTTCGGCGTGGTTTAAATCAGAACCGAAGTACTGGGTGACACGATTTTTTAATTTGCGCGCCTTACCTATATATATTATATTGTGAGCAGAATCCTTCATTATATAAACACCGGGTAACAACGGCAACGTATTTGCTTTTGCTTTAAGCTCTGCTTTTTTTGGTGTTTGCATACCGCTCACCTACCTTTTTGTGTTGATTTTTGCAGAAAAATATTATATATTATTCTTGGTGATTTTATGAAAAGATTAATAGCTATTATATTATGCCTTTGCATACCGCTTATATTTATGGTGGGTTGCAAGGCGCAAAGCACGGATAAAAGCGATAAAGATTTAATAATTTATCCCGACGAATATGCCGAACGCACGGTTGGCGGATATAAGCAAAAGGAAAATAACAGTACCACCGCACAGACGAGTGACGTATATTACGTAATAAATACCGCATCCAAAAAATTTCACGTATCTACTTGTGGCAGCGTCAAAACAATAAATGCCGAAAACCGCAAAACCTCTAACGACCGCGAAAAGCTAATTGCCGATGGTTATTCGCCTTGTGGCTCGTGTAAACCGTAAAACCGCATTTCTGCAGAAATGCGGTTTATTTTTTTAGAAATACAAATTCGGGTCGACGTAATCGCCGTTAATAATTACCGAAAAATGCAGATGCGGACCAGTTGAGCGACCCGTTGAACCAACCTTGGCAATCACCTGTCCCGCTTTTACGTACTGACCCACCTTAACGTTAAGCGATGAAGCGTGTGCATACATCGTTCTAAAGCCCGAAGCGTGCTCGATAATAACGCATTTGCCGTAGCCGTTTTTCTTGTCCGACGCCTGAATTACCTTTCCCTCGGCGGCGGCGATTATAGGTGTGCCATACTTCGCTGCAATATCAAGTCCGTTATGATATGCGGGCTTGCCTGTAAACGGGTCACTGCGGTTACCAAAATCTGACGTGAGATAACCCTCTACCGGCAGTCCTAAAACTATACCGCCTGCCATACCGCTTGTTGTTCCATTGCCGATTTCAACCTTGCGCATTACGGCTTTCTTTGTAACCTTTTCTGAAACGATGGTGCTTGAAATCAGCTTGCCATCCTCTACAATTACCTTATACTGCACATTTTTTGCGCCGTATTTACCTTGGCTTATAATTTTTTTAGCACCCGGATACAGCTCGGCATTGCGCTGATAATAGGTTATATACGGCACTCGCTTTGATTCGGTTTGCAGACATTCGATTCTGTAATGAAGCTTTTTCTCAAACGCTCTGTAAAGCCCTTGGTAAGAGCCGTGGGTGACGATATCCTTAGTGAGCATACACTCGCGCTCGTAGGTTAGCTTGTTGGCTACCGTAATCTTGCAGCTATCGTATTTAGAATTGATATCGTTGCTTATTGTTATGCGGTCGTTTTTATAGTCGAGCAACGCATTGTCGTAAACCTCTTTACCCGCAACCGACATAATAAATTCATCATCAATATAAATTTTATAGCCGTATTCAATGGTCTCGGCGGCAAGTACAACCGTTTCCCTGAATTCGTCCTTATCCATACACTTTAAGAAAATGTTGCCTATCTTAATTTTCTCAATCTCAAAGGTGTCTAAATCGGCTAAAACTGCATCATTATCGCTGAATTCGTCCTTTAAATTTTGCATTGTGGCATCGGCCATTTCGGTATTGCGAAGAAAGCCTAAATTATATTCCTTGTATGTTAGCATATAATAATCGGTAGTAAGGCTTAAAATGACGATTACAGCCGCCGCCATTACAAGAGCGCAACCAAGCCAGGCCATAACCCAGCTTAATTTTATGGCCTTTAAATATGGCATAGCCCACTCTTTTACATATGTTCTTTTTTCTTTTGCGTTTTTTAAGGTGTGCTTTACATTTGGTAAAAGACGAGCAAAAAAGTCTTTAATTTTAAGAAAACCAAACTGAAAAGCAATTTTTAAAACAACTAAAAATTCTTTCATTTTTGCCCCAAACAATAAAATTACTAATAGATATAGTATATAATATAACGTGATTTTTGTCAAACAAAAACACCAACGGTTTTTAAGGAAATCGTTGGTGTTTTTTCTTAAATAATTTCAATTAAAAAGCTATATTCAATATGCTTTTCTTTGATTTTATATTGGTCGGCAAGCTCGGGTCCGCATGAATTTGAACCGATTGCACTGTTACGATAATCGGCATAAAGGAAGGTCTTACCCTCGCTCTTTAGCATATCGTTGTGACGAGCCTCGGTTAATTGCTTTAACGAATATTTTGATGCGTTAAACGAGAAATGCGGATTACCGAAGGGTACTACCTTAAAACTGTTCACCCCATCGCTGATGCTCACGTATTTTGTGCCGTAATGCGCCCCGTTTTCTTGCGGCTTTTCGTACGGCTCAAAATTTTCTTCTACCGTTGTTTTAAAGACGTCAAGGCGCGAAGCTAAGCGTTTATCCTCATAGCTTTCATACGGTCCGTAGCCGTAATACTCGATATCGTTAAATTTGTCTCTTAAAGAAAATTCAAAACCAAATCGAGGCAAGAAAGCAATTTCATCATTTATGTCGGCGCTTGTGCTTACCTTTAAATTTCCGTTACTCATAACCGTATAGGTAACCGTAGCGCTACATATATGCTTATCGGCGCCGCAAATAGTGATTTTTGCGGTAATTTCATTACCCTTAACTTCAATTGCTCCGCATTTTTGCTTTGTATCAAATAGCCCCGCTTCAAACCATCCACCCTTTATATAGCGGTCGTTATCGGTCGGTGCACGCCAAAGCGAAATGGCACTTGGGGTGGCCAAAAGCTCACCGTTTTTTGTAATAATCTGTGTGATAGACGCTGTGGACTTATCAATAACAAATGTATTCTCGCCTGCAGTGATTTTCACTACACTATCACTATCGGTAAAGACGGGATTTATTGTACCGTCATTTTTGGTGTAGTCATATTCCTCGCCATCAAAAACAAACTGAGTGTGTCCTAAATTGGCGCCGTTCTTCGACCACTCGGTATCGATATTGCTGTAATATGTAAAATCAATCTCGTAGCTGTATTTACACCTAAAATCTTTGTTAAGCGTGAATTCAATTTCATTTTGTGGGTCGGCAACTAAATCTAATTCACCACTCGATAACAGTTTGCCATTTGATTTAACCGCATATTTAACCGAAATATCGTTTGAAGCCTTAAAATAACGGCGGTTTTTATATGCAAATTTAAGTTTTTCGGCATCAAGTAAAGTTACCGTAACGGGACATATAATCTCTTTTAGCTCTAACATACCCGTATGAAGTTTGCGGTCGGGGTATACAAGACCGTCCTGGCAGAAGTTGCCGTCGTTTTGGTGATTACCTAAATCTCCGCCATAATTATGGCGGATTTTACCGTCAACAATAGTTTCAACCGAATGGTCACAAAACTCCCAAACACACCCGCCCACAAATTCGTCATACTTATAGATTACATCCCAATATGCTTTAAGGTCACCGGGGCCGTTGCCCATAGCGTGACAATACTCACACAAAAAGAAGGGTAATTTATAATTGGAATTTAGAATATACTCCTCGCAAAGCTTCGGAGGCGGATACATCATCGACTCAACCTGTGTGGTTTTGGGATAAAGAGTATCTCTACCCTCGCGTTTTACCTTTTCGAAGGTTTCATCGTAGGGTGACAACGGGAAATTAACGCCCTCATAGTGTATTATGCGGCTATTATCTCTTGAATTTATGTAGTCGGCCATTGCGACGTGATTAGCACCAAAGCCCGACTCGTTACCGAGTGACCACATAATGATTGACGGGTGATTTTTGTCACGCTCGAATAATTTTTCGGCGCGGTCGATATATGCCGAGCGCCATTTTGGGTGGTCGGACAAGTAATCGCCGTCTCCGTTAAATGCGTCGATACCATGGGTTTCAAGGTCAGCCTCGTCAATTACAAAAAGTCCTAAACGGTCGCACTCATAGTAAAATCTCGGGTCGTTTGGATAGTGAGAGGTGCGAACGGCGTTTATGTTGTTTGCCTTCATAATATAAAGGTCGTTTAACATATCATCAAATGATACTGCATAACCCTTTGTGGGGTGTGAATCGTGACGATTTACACCCTTAATTTTAAAGGTTTTGCCGTTAAGATAAACCTTTTTATCCTTGATTTCAATTTTTCTGAAACCTACGGGAATAAATATCCACTCACCGCCGCAATTAAGATATAGGCTATAGAGGTTCGGCTCCTCATCAGACCACAATTTAGGTGCATTAACGCTAAACTCAAGTATGCCGTTTTTGTTGATTTGGGCGCTGCCCCCGAGTACTTCGCCAAAGCCCTCAAAAAAGTATTTAACCTCTGCTTTACCGCTAATAAGAAGGTCTACCTTAACGTTGGCGGAGCTGCCCAAATCGTATTTAACATAAACGTCCTTAATGCAAACCTTTTCGCGTTTTAAGAGATAAACGTCTCTAAAAATACCCGAAAGACGTATTTTGTCCTGGTCCTCAAGATAACTCTGCGCACACCATTTGGGCACAACAATGCTGATGGTGTTTTTGCCCGCTTTCAAATGGGGTGTAAGATTGATTTCACTCGTAGCATGAGAAGTAACTCGATAGGCTACAAATGCGCCGTTTATAAATATATAAGCGCTCGAATCAACACCCTCAAGCAGTAGGTAAATATCTTTACCATTTATCTCCTCAGAGGTAAAAGTAACATCCTTATTGTATACACCACAAGGGTTGCTTTGGGGGATTTTGGGCGGGTTACACTCAAAAGGATATGTAATATTAGTATACTGTGGCACATCCCTGCCTTTGCCTAGTTCCATCTGCCAGTTGTGTGGCAAAACCACCGTTTCGTCAAAAAGGCGAACGTCGGAAATTTCATCCACGTTATTATAGTATTTAAAATTCCATTCACCGTTTAAAAGTGTAAAATAAGAGGAATTTTCTCTGTTTCCATTAGCCTTACCCTTTTCTTCGAAAGGTATAAAATATGAGCGCTGCTTTTCGCAACCTATGTTATTCACTACTTCTGATAAATGATTTGTTAAAAACATTATTGACACCCCTAAATTACATATTTACAAGAATACCACCAAGCAATATATCGGTGTTCTCGCTAAATTCAATTACAACGGTATGCTTACCGTCACTTAATTCGTGTTCCATCATAAATACCTGCGGATGACGATATCGCTGAAATGCCCAGCTTTTCTCATTAACGGCAAATTCCTTCCACTCGCCGTCATCCACTCGCCAACGCATTTCAAAGCCCATTTTATCAAGCATCACAGCAACACCAAGCGCGCTACCGCTAAACTCGGCGGTAATGGTCGATTTACCATTTATCGCAAGACTTGATTTTGTAAATTCGGCAGGTGCTTGCGTTAAATTCGCACCAAACTGATTAAGCGAAATCTTTTTGTCGGTAAGCTTTGCACTTCCCGTAATACTAAGCTTTTCGGCAGCAATTACACTCGGGTTTAAGATAAGGTAATCAGACTGAGCGGCAGGTGCTGATTTACCATAATCCTTTAATTTGTTATCCTTTATTTCTAAATTTGTAATTAAAGGCTTAATTACTCTTTTAATTTCATCTAAATATATCTCGTAGCCCTTGGCTGATGGATGAAGCTTGTCGGTAGTGTAATAATATATATCACCTTCGGTATCACTTTTCTTCTCTCGCATGGCCTTGCGAAGTGCAAAACCGACGTCAATAAAGGTTATGCCGTAGTATTCGCTTAAATCCTTATAAAGCGTGCGAGAAATAAAATTACCCGTATTGGTCGATACAACCACAATTTCAGCGTTTGGATTGCACTGCCAAACGTTAAAGAAAATTGATTCAATTTGACGTTTTAGGTCATCCTCGTCCTGTGAAGCATAAATAAAATCGTTGCTTGTAAACTCAACAAATACGAGGTCGGGCATATCGTGACCGTTTTCGTTCATAAGGTCGTTTCTTAGTCTAAATATACCGAAATTGGTGGCTGTATCGGATACACCTGCGTTAACCATTTCGATATTTGCTTTTGGGAATTCCTCACGGAAAAACTCGGTAGTCAGATTGGTCCAACTTTTGCGGATATCCCCCGCCGAAGTACCAAGTGTTATCGAACCACCAATATAACTAATGGTAAGTTTTTTCTTATTGGTCAGCAGTTTATACGTATTAGAAAGTGGAGAGTCAGTAAGCCTATCGGCTTGAGTATTTTCGTTATTATTACCGCCGACACAACCCATAGTAGTTGTTAGTAAAATTGCCATAAAAACAACCCCAATTTTTTTAAGTGCATTTAACATAAAGTCACTCCCCGCATCAAATAAATGATATCATAAAATTTGAATAAGTCAATAAAAATATATATTTATATAAATAAAAAGGCGGTTATTTCAACCGTCTTTTAAAAAGGGTTAGAAAAAGGGTTAGAAAACAAGTAGAATAACAAAATTGAATTTGGGGCTTGACGTGGTGACCCATCTAAATACTTTATCGGAGATACTCTGCGTCGGCAATCTCCTTTTGCTTACGCAAATAAAAAAGACGAAGTACCAAAGGTACCTCGTCTTTTTTGGTGATCCATCGGGGATTCGAACCCCGGACACCTTGATTAAAAGTCAAGTGCTCTGCCAACTGAGCTAATGAATCAAAATTTGCGACTTGTATATTATATCAACCAAACACTCTATTGTCAAGCCTTTTTGATAAGTTTTTTCTAAAAGGGCGGCCTTATGACCGCCCTTTTATTATGCCTATTATTTAACGACAATATTAACAAGTTTTTTAGGAACGTAGAGCTCTTTAATAACCGTTTTACCCTCGATTTCCTTTTTCACGTTTTCGTCAGTCTTTGCAAGTGCAATTGCATCGGGTGCTGCGATATCGGCAGGCACGTTTAATCTTGCCCTTATCTTTCCGTTTACCTGGACAACGATTTCAACGGCACTCTCTACACACTTTGCCTCATCATAGGTCGGCCACTCGGTAGCGTTAAGCTTACCCTCAAAGCCTGCATTTACCCACAACTCCTCAGTAATATGCGGAGCGAAGGGGTTGAGAAGTGTAATAAAGGTCTTGAACTCGCCGCGGGTGATTTTGCCCGTTGCAGTAATATTATTTATAAGTGACATAAGTGTAGCGATGGCGGTGTTCATTTTAAGGTTTTCGATATCCTCGGTTACCTTCTTTATTGCCTTGTGCATTTCAGCCTCTATTTCGGCACGGTATTCGTCACCATCTGTGAGTATATCTGCCAATGCCCACGTACGCTCTAAGAATCTCTTACAGCCCTTTATTGAATCAGATTTCCAAGGAGCCGCCTTTTCAAAGTCACCGATAAACATTTCGTAAAGACGCATTGTATCGGCACCATAATCACGAACGATATCATCAGGATTAACAACGTTGCCGCGCGACTTGGACATCTTTTCGCCGTTCTCACCCAAAATCATACCGTGGCTGGTACGCTTAGCATAGGGCTCGGGATTAGGAACAACGCCGATATCATAAAGGAATTTATGCCAGAAACGGCTGTAAAGAAGGTGGAGTGTTGTATGCTCCATACCGCCGTTATACCAGTCAACAGGTCCCCAATATTCGAGAGCCTCTTTGCTTGCTAATTCCTTATCGTTATGCGGGTCGCAATAACGAAGGAAATACCAAGATGAGCCTGCCCACTGGGGCATTGTATCGGTCTCTCTTTGGGCGGGTGCACCGCACTTAGGACAGGTAGTGTTTACCCAATCGGTAATTTTGGCAAGCGGTGACTCGCCCGTATCGGTGGGCTCATATGAATCAACGTTGGGAAGTAAAAGCGGCAATTCGCTCTCACTAAGCGGCACGTAACCACACTTATCGCAATGAACCATCGGGATAGGCTCACCCCAATAGCGCTGACGTGAGAATACCCAGTCACGAAGCTTGAAGTTGGTCTTAACAAAGCCGAGTCCCTTCTCGGTTAACCACTCCTGCATTGCCTTTTTAGCATCCTCAACACTAAGTCCTGTAAGGAAGCCCGAATTTACCATTTGACCCTCGTTACAATCGGTATATGCCGCTTCGGTAACGTCGCCACCTGCAACAACCTCTATAATGGGTAGGTCGAATTTCTTAGCAAATTCCCAGTCGCGTGTATCGTGACCCGGCACCGCCATAATGGCACCTGTACCGTAGGAAATTAAAACGTAGTCCGAAATAAATATCGGAATTTCGGTATTATTTACGGGGTTAATTGCCTTAATGCCGTCAAGCTTTACACCTGTCTTGTCCTTTGCAAGCTCGGTTCGCTCGAAATCAGACTTTCTTGCCGCTGCCTGCTGATAAGCGCGAACCTCGTCAATATTACCGATTTTATCTGCCCACTTTTCAATTAGCGGATGCTCGGGTGACATTACCATATAGGTAACACCAAAAAGTGTATCGGCACGTGTTGTGTAAATCTCAAACTCGTCACCGATTGTAGTGTTAAACTTAACCTGTGTACCGTATGAACGGCCAATCCAGTTGGACTGCTGAACCTTAACTCTATCGATGAAGTTTACGTCGTTGAGTCCGTCCAAAAGTTTATCGGCATACTCGGTAATTTTAAGCATCCATTGGCTCTTTACCTTATGTATTACCTCACTGCCGCAACGCTCACAAACGCCGTTAACAACCTCTTCGTTGGCAAGAACGCATTTGCAAGAGGTACACCAGTTAACCGCCATTTCCTTTTTGTAAGCAAGACCCTTTTTATAAAGCTGTAAGAAAATCCACTGAGTCCACTTGTAATATGAGGGGTCGGTGGTGTTTATCTCGCGGCTCCAATCGAATGAGAAGCCGAGCGATTTCAACTGCTTTTTAAAGTTAGCAACGTTATCCTTAGTTACAATTTCGGGGTGAATGTGATTCTTAATTGCAAAGTTTTCGGTAGGAAGACCAAATGCATCCCAACCCATAGGATAAAGCACGTTGAAGCCCTGCAAACGCTTTTTACGGGCAACGATATCTATTGCGGTGTAAGAACGGGGGTGACCAACGTGAAGACCCTGCGCCGAAGGATAAGGGAATTCTACCAAGCCGTAGAATTTCGGCTTAGAGTAGTCGGTTGTGGCACAGAAGGTGCCCTCATCATCCCATATTTTTTGCCATTTGCTTTCAATTTGACTAAAATCGTATTTCATTATGCCTTCTCCTGTTCGTTAGTGAGTATTGTATCTAAATCTACTGCCTGTCCGTCGTTCCACATTTTATCAAGATTGTAAAACTCACGTGATTCTTTATTAAATACGTGAACAATAACACTGCCGTAATCAAGCAATATCCAACCCGTTGTGCGACCTTCAATATGGTGAGGCTCTAAGCCGCTTTCGCTAAGCTTAAATTCGACCTCCTCCGCCAAAGAGCGAACGTGTGTAGATGAAGTGGCGCTTGCCATTAAAAAATATTCGGTTAGCACCGTTAAATCGTCAACCTTAATTGCATTAAGGTCAAGAGCCTTTTTATCGTTTAGCGCATTTGCCGCTATTTTTAATATTTCCTTAGTTTCCATTTAAACGTTTCTCCTTAACAAAGTTATAAGCTTCCATAGTATCAGGATGCACCTGTCTGCCCTGCTCTACCAAATCCTTGATGGTATAGCTCAGTGCATAATCGAGTGCCTTTTCCATCGACTCATCAACAAGCCTTCGCATTATATCGACGTCGTCATAATCGCGGTCGGCTGACGTAAAATCGGCAAGATAAAGCACCTTTTCGAGTAGTGTCATATCTTTTTTTGCCGTTGTGTGATAACGAATTGCCGAGAGTATCTCCTTATCGGTAATGCCGAGCACCTTTTCGCAATATGCCGCGCCGCTTATGGCGTGCCACAGCTTTTCGGCGTTTAGGGATACGTCGTCAAGCATTATACCAAAATCGCGGAAGATTTTCAACTGTTCGCTTCGCGGCGTATTTTTTGTGACGTCGTGCAAAAGACCTGACAGATATGCTTTTTCCTCATCGGCGCCGTATTTCACCGCCAAGCGAACCGCCTCGTTTGCTACGGCCAGCGAGTGCAAATATCTTTTTTCACTCAGTCGTTGCTTTAATATCTCTTTATAATCCATAAATTTCACCATTATATAGACCGTTTTGCTTTATATATTCAATAACGCCCTCGTGTAAATATGCTTTTAAGAAGGCATCGTTGTTTATATTCTGTTTAATTTCAGTGGATGAAATGCCCAAAATTGTGTTCTTTAAAACGTTGATACGACCGTCCATATTTATAAGGTTTTTAACGGCGGTATCAAATAAATCGTTATCAATACCAACACGCCTTACCGCAATAATGTCGGCAATATCGAGTATTTCATCATACCTGTACCACTCGGTAAAGGTGACCACCATATCGCCGCCTACAACGAGACTTAGCTTTGCCGATGGGTTTTCACGCTTTATTCTTTTAAGCGTGTCAACCGTATAGCTTTTGCCCTCTCTGAGCAGTTCGATGTCACTGACCACTACCTTTTCGATATCGGCAACGGCTATGCGGCACATCTCGAGTCGGTCGGCATCGCACGCCAAATCGGTGCACACCTTATGTGGCGGCACACGCGCAGGTATAATCATAACCTGCGTAACACCGCCGAGTGCGGCTACCTGCTTTATTATTTCAACGTGACCTAAATGTATTGGGTTGAAGGTTCCACCAAAAACAACTATATGTTCCATAACTATTTTACTAAATAAATCTGCTTGTTTTTCTTATTTTCACGATAAAGCACAATACGGGTGCCGATAACCTGAACAACGTCGGCGCCTACCTTCTCTGCCAACATATCAGCTGACTCACGCGACGAAGTCGGTGAGGTTTCAAGTGTACGTATTTTTATAAGCTCGCGAGCCGTTAATGCATCGTCAACCTGCTTTACAGTTTGGTCGGTAATGCCCGTTTTGCCAATCTGCAAAATGGTTTCTATAGTATTCGCCATGCCGCGAAGCTGTGCTCTTTGTTTGCTGGTAAGCATTATTTTACCCCTTTAAATATATTTTTTTAATTCAATTTCAAATTTTTCTATTGCCTTTGCCCTATGACTGACTTTATTCTTTTGCTCGGGACTGATTTCACCGAAGCAGCCGACCTCACTTACAAATAGCGGGTCGTAGCCGAAGCCACCGTTACCGCTGGGTTCGTCTGCAATATAGCCTTCACAGCTACCCGTAACGGTAAATTCTCGGCCATCGGGAAAGACACAGGCAATAGCACAAACAAATCGTGCGGTGCGCTCACTCTTCGGTACGCCGTCAAGCTTTTTAAGTAATTTTTCATTATTTGCGCCATCGTCACCATGCTCGCCCGCATATCTTGCCGAATATATTCCCGGCTCGCCGCCGAGAAAATCAACACAAAGACCCGAATCGTCGGCTATGCTTGGAAGTCCCGTAGCAGCGAGTCCCGATTTTGCCTTTATTAAAGCATTTTGCTCGAAGGTTGTTCCGTTTTCCTCAACGTCCTCGATAGGTGCCGATAAATCGGTCTCGCAAATAAGCTCGATATTTGATTTTTCGAGTATTTTTTTGAATTCCTGCATCTTGTGCTGGTTTTTTGTTGCAATAAAAAACTTCATTATTCTGCACCCTCAAAAAGACCATCGGCAAACGCTTTGCTGTCGAAGGGCTGTAAATCATCAATACCCTCGCCAACGCCGATAAATTTAACGGGAATTGAAAGCTCATTGTTTATAGAAATTACAACGCCGCCCTTTGCGGTGCCGTCAAGCTTGGTAAGCACAATACCCGTAATGTTGGTAACGTTGCTAAATTCTCTCGCCTGATTTACGGCATTTTGACCCGTTGTGGCATCAAGCACTAACAAAACCTCAACATCCGAATCGGGTAATTCGCGATTTATTATGCGATTCATTTTAGCAAGCTCATCCATAAGATTTTTCTTGTTATGAAGTCTGCCTGCGGTATCGCAGATAATAACGTCTGCTTTTTTAGATTTTGCAGATGCTATTGTATCAAAAACAACCGATGCGGGATCGGTGCCTGCAAGACTGCTGACAACCGGCACGTCGGCACGCTGTCCCCACTCGCTAAGTTGTTCGATTGCGGCGGCACGGAAGGTATCGGCGGCGCCCAAAACAACGCTTTTGCCATCGTTTTTAAGGCGTGATGCAAGCTTACCTATTGTGGTTGTTTTGCCAACACCGTTTACACCAATTACAAGTATGAGTGACGGCTTGGTAGCTATTTTAAGCTCGCTGTCGCCCGAAATCATATCCGAGATGATTTCCTTCATACAGTCCTTTATAACAGCGGGGTCTTTAATGCCCTCTGCCTTAATTTTAGCGCGCATACGCTCGCAAATAAGACCTGCCGTTTGCACACCGACGTCGGAGGTGATAAGCACCTCCTCAAGCTCCTCAAAAAGCTCCTCGTCGATTTTTGTAAAGCTGTTTATAACACTGTTAATGTTATTTACAAGGGAGCTTCGCGTCTTTGAAAGTCCCTTTTTAATTTTGTCAAAAAAGCCCATTAAAGTTCTCCCTCTGCAAGCTTCTTTTCAAGCTCTGAAACGTTTAATTCTAATAGCTTGGTTACGCCCTTCTCCTGCATGGTAACACCATAAAGCATATCGGCCGCTTCCATCGTACCGCGACGGTGTGTTACGCAGATAAACTGTGTACCAAAGTCGCTGCGGCGCATATACTGTGCAATTCGCTCAACGTTAATATCGTCGAGCGCAGTATCAACCTCATCTAAGAAGCAGAACGGTGGCGCGTTAACACGCATAATTGAGAAGTAGATTGAAAGGGCAATAAGTGCCTTTTCACCACCCGAGCATCCGTCCAAGCTCGGCACGTTTTTGCCCGGTAGCTTTGCGTTAATATCAATACCGCTTTCGAGTATATTTTCGGGGTCGGTAAGCACAAGTCTTGCACTACCGCCGCCAAACAGCTCTGTAAAGGTTTTTGAGAAACTTTCGTTAATTTTTGTAAAGCCCTCGATAAACATTTCCTGCATTTGTGAGGTTAACTGATTGATAAGCTTGGTAAGCTCGGCACGTGACTTCTCAACGTCGGCAATCTGCTCTGACATAAAGTTGTAACGCTCGCTTACCTCCTTATATTCCTCAATGGCGGCAACGTTAACGCTGCCAAGATTTCGAATACTGCTCTTAACCTCGGCAAGATCTTTCTTTGCCTCGGCAGGATTTTCAATGGTAATACCCATATTTTCGGCTTCGCTACGGGTTAAATTATACTCGTCGAAAAGCTGCTTTATGATATTATCATATTCGTTAAGCATATTCTCCTTACGCTCGGTAAGGCGTGCTAATTCGCCGCTGATTTTTTCACGCTCTTGCGTCTTTTCACGCTCGTTGGTACGCAAATCAGTACTCTGCTTTTCGATTTCGTTGCGCTGCTCGGCAAAATCGACAATGCTCTTTTCGGTAATCTCGATTTGATTTTTAATTTCCTCAATAGACGCCTTAATATTATCAATATCGTTATTTTTTGCGGTATTGAGCATGTTTATTGAATCAATTTGCGATAAAAGTGCAGTAATTCTCTCATCCTTATTATTGAGTGCGGCCTCTACCGAAGCGGCAACCGATAAAAGATTTTCTACGTCCTTAGTATGCTCAATAACCGAGAGTTTAAGTGTGGTAATCTGCTCTGAAACCTTTTCGCGCTCGCCTGCAAGCGAATCTCTGCCGCCTACCGACTTATCGATTTCCTGCTGAATGGTGCTTTTCTGGTTTTCAAGCACGGCCATATCCTCTTTGGCCTTTTGAGCTGATGCCTTCAACTGCTCTTTTTTAGCCTCAGATGATGTTTTCTCGTCAAGATACTGTGTGATAACGGCATTTACAGTGTCCCGCATATCGCCAATTCTTTTAAGCTCTGCCAAGGCTCTGATTCGGTCCTCGGTGGCGGTGGTTAATACCGCTGAGGAAGCCGTAATATCGGCCTCAATTTTATTAACCTCATCTACCGCAAACTGGTATTCGGCAGTAACGGTTGTTTCCTTTTGGGTGAGCTTGCTTATCTGCTCGTTAATACGCTTAATATCCTCTTTACGACTAAGTAGTCCTGCGTTTTTAATAAGCGAACCGCCCGTAAGCGAACCGCCTGCATTTATAACCTGACCGTCAAGAGATACCACCTTAAAGTGATAATTAAACTTTTTAGCAATGGTAACGGCCGAATCGATATCCTCGGTAACAACGACTGCACCGAGTAAATATTTTATTATCTCGGTATACTTTGCATCGCAGTCAACAATGTCGCTTGCGATACCCACGTAACCGAACATATCCTCATAGCCCTTTTCCATAAAGGGACGAGCCTTAATTGAGGAAATCGGCAGGAAGGTTGCGCGACCGCCGTTGCTCTCTTTAAGATAGTTAATTGCTCTTTTGGCATCGGCATCGGTTTCGGTAACGATGTTTTGAAGTGCGTTTCCAAGTGCCGTTTCGATGGCAACCGAATATTCCTTTTTAACGTTTATAAGACCTGCAACCGCACCGTGAACACCACGCAGCAGCCCACCCTTAGCGTTGCTTACAACCTGCTTTACAGAGTGGTTGAAGCCCTCCATATTCTTTTCGAGCTCTTCAAGAATTTGAATTCTACGCTTTTTAGCCTCGATATCAAGGTGGATTTCATCGAGCTGTGCTTTAAGCTCGTTAGCCTTTGCTTTGCGCGAGTCAAGGCGCATTGTATAGCCCTTTAAGGCATTTTCGCATTCCTTAATATTTTCCTCTAACTTATCTGCCATTTCGGCGGTTTCGTCAAATTCGGTATCAAGCTCGTTTTTCTCGCTCTGCTTTTCCTCGATTAACTCATCAAGTGTCAGCGCACGCTGCTCGATTTCCTCAATTGACGACAAGGCGCTAACCTCAGTAACACGTAAATCGGCAAACTCGCCCGACAAGGTGTTGAGTCTTTGGGATAGCTCCTCAATATTACGCGAAAACTGCTCGCTATCGGTAAGCAAGGAGTTAAGCATCTGCTCTGCAGTATGAATTTGCGCCTCAATTTCGGCAATTTTCTGCTTTTTCTGCTCGGCTTTTGTACGATTGGCCTCGATTTCATTTTTGGCATCGTCCTCGTTGCCCTTAAGCTCGACAATTTCGGCATTTAATCGCTCAATATCGGTATTATTATGTAGAATATCATTTTCAATTACCGAAATATTACCGCCAAGAAGTGCGATTTGCTCGTTCATTTTGCCGATGTTCTGGCGGCTTTCATCTATCTTTACCGAAAGCTCAGAAAAACGCAAGGAATTCTGCTCGGTTATTTCGTCAAACTCGCTAAGGCTCTCCTCAATTTGCTGATACTGAACCTGACAAGCGGTAATTTTATTTTCGTGATTACGGAGTGACTCCTTGAAATTCTCGAGTGAATAGAGCCAAAGACCGATTTCGAGTTCCTTTTTCTTATCCGCCAGTTCTAAAAACTTTTGAGCTTTTTTGCTCTGCTGTTCGAGGGGACCAACGCGGTCCTCTAATTCCTTAATAATGTCTTTAAGGCGTAGCAGATTATCGTCGGCAGCCGCCAACTTGCGCTCAGACTCTATTTTGCGGTAACGGTATTTTGAAATTCCCGAAGCCTCTTCGAAAATATCGCGACGCTCGTTTGATTTTGTGCTGATAATGGCATCAATCTTACCCTGACCAACCATAGAATAGCCGTCACGACCAAGACCTGTATCCATAAACAGCTCGTTGATATCCTTAAGACGTACCGACACGTTGTTAATTAAATATTCACTCTCGTGCGAACGGTAATAACGACGTGTAACAGATACAAAATCATCATCAAAATTGAGTGTTCTATCGGTATTATCAATGTTAAGGGTTACTTCACAAAAGCCGTGAGGACGGCGTGTGGCGGTACCGCCAAATATAACGTCCTCCATCGATTGTCCACGAAGGCTTTTGGTGGATTGCTCGCCCAAAACCCAACGCACAGCATCGGATATATTACTCTTACCCGAGCCGTTAGGACCGACGATACCCGTAATACCCTTTCCGAATTTCAGTGTTGTCTTGTCAGCAAAGGATTTAAAACCCTGAATTTGAATTGAACTTAACAGCACCTTATACTCACATCCCCTGTATATTTATTTCATACTTGTTTAATGTTATATCCTCTTTAATTTTACAATTAAAGCCTTTTTGTTTTAAAAATTCTATATTTTTTCTTTTTTGCCCCGTCATTTTTGAGGTTTCACCACGGGGTACGTAAATTATGTAATTGCCCTTTTCTTTAAGGCTATCTAACACCTTGTTTAAATATATTTCGGCATCGCAAAGCTCCTTAAAGGCAGGATGCCAAGGACCTGCAACGTATCTATCCAAATCTATCGAATGTAGGCCTGTACGGATTACGTTAATTTTATTTTCGTGAAATTTTATAAGTAGCCTTGACACAAGCGAAACGGCTTCACCTAAGCTCTGCGGTTTATATTCACCGCTTTTATAGAGCGCTTCCAAACGTGTTTGTTCCAAAACGATGGTCGGATAAATTCTGACTGTATCGGGCTTAAGGGCGATTATTTTTTCGGCAGTGATAAGTGCCTTTTCATTGGTATCGCCATATAGTCCCGTCATCATTTGAAGTCCCAAGCTAAAACCGAAATCCTTTATAAGTCGGCTTGCTTTTTCAACACAAAGTGACGAATGTCCTCTATCGTTCATTTTAAGCACTTCGTCATCCATACTTTGTGCGCCAAGCTCAATTGCCGTAACGCCATAATTTTTAAGGATAGACAAAACTTCCTCGTCAATCGCATCAGGACGGGTCGAAATTCTGATGCCGCTAACCGTACCGTCCTTTACAAAGGTAAGGGCCGCCTCTAAAAGTCGCACCATATAGTCACGGTCTATCGCCGTAAAGCTACCGCCAAAAAATGCAATTTCGGTAGTTAAGGCGTTATAACCCTTTGTATTTACTGCGGTTTTAACCGCATCGATTACAGTCCTCTCATCAGGTATTTCGGCTGTGCCTGCAATATATCTTTGATTACAAAAGCTACACATATTTTTGCAACCCATGTGGGGCACAAAAATAGAAATATTAGCGTGTGCCATTAAGCATCTATCCCCATAAGTGAGAGTGCCTGCTTTGCGGCATTCTGCTCAGCCTGCTTTTTACTGCTTCCCTCACCCGTACCAATAACGTTGGAATTAAGATGAACCTCAACAGTAAAGATTTTGCTGTGGTCGGGGCCACTCTCTCCAATTAAAACATAGGTGAGTCTTTCCTCGGGGTTGCGTTGCACAATCTCCTGCAGACTTGTTTTATAATCCTTAAAAACCTCGTCATCGGTATGCTGAAGCTCGGGTAAAATAAAGCGCATAACGTGTTTTTTAGCCGCCTCAAAGCCACCGTCAAGATATATAGCCGCCAAAACCGCCTCAAAAGCATCGGCAAGAATTGACGGGCGCTCGTTACCCTTATTGCGAAGCTCGCCCTTGCCCAGCTTTAAGAATTTACCGAGCTCAAGCTCGCGCGAAAAGGCACATAGCGACTTTTCACAAACGAGCGATGCACGAAGCTTGGTAAGCTCGCCCTCGTGGGTTGAGTAGTTATTATAAAGATACTCTGCAACAATTATTGACAAGACCGAGTCGCCCAAAAATTCGAGTCGCTCATTAGAACCGCATTTGCAATGTGTTTCGTTTGCATATGACGAGTGTGTGAGTGCATTTTCGAGCAAAGCGATATTTTTGAATTTATACGAGAGTTTATTTTCAAGCTCTGTCATAATAACCTCTTAATTACTTTAAATTAGCACTGATTGTGCCGATAACATCCTTTTCGGCAAAAATCATTGCTTGATGAATAGCATTTTTCATAGCACGTGCATCAGAGCTGCCGTGCGCCTTAATAACCGGCTTTTGAACACCGAGCAACGGTGCGCCGCCAACCTCTGAAGCGTCCATTTTGGCCTTTATTTTGTAAAGGTCTTTCTTTAGTATGCCTGCCGCTAATTTGTTTATTAAGTTCTTATAAAATGCGCCTTTAAGCATTTTAAACATTGCCGATGCAGTACCCTCGATAAGCTTTAGCGCAATGTTGCCTGTGAAACCGTCGGTTACGATACCATCGACAACACCCTTAGGCATTTCTCTTGACTCAACGTTGCCAACAAAGTTTATGGGGGCTTCGCTTAAAAGCTTATATGCTTCCTGCTGTAATTCGCCGCCCTTGGTATCCTCTGTGCCTATGTTGAGAAGTGCGATTGTGGGGTTGGGACGATTTTCTACGTTTTCGAGATAAACCGATGCCATAACACCGAATTGTGCTAGCATTTCGGGACGGCACTCAGCATTAGCGCCCATATCCATAAGGAAGAATTTTTTATCGGATGACGGAAGCATTGTGCCGAGGGCAGGACGCTTAACACCCTTAATTCTTTTAACGATGAGTGTACCGCCAACAACTACGGCGCCCGTACTGCCTGCCGACACAAACGCATCTGCCCCGCCCTCGCTTAAAATGCGGAAGGCAACCGCCATTGACGATTCCTTATGTGCTTTTAAGAGTGAAGTGGGTTCGTCGTGCATCGAAATTACGTCAACGGTATGTACGATTTCAAGGTTTGTAAACTCAATATTGTTTTCCTTTATACACTTGTTGATTATCTGCTCATCACCGGTAAGAATAATATCAGCACCGTATTCCTTTTGCGCCAACGCGGCACCCTTAATTATTTCAAGCGGTGCGTTATCGCCGCCAAAAGCATCTACAACTACCTTCATAATTCAGTCTCCTTTATGTTTTGGTTAAACCAGTTAAGTGAGCGCTCGGCCAATGCGCCATAGCGTTCACGCTTGTCCCTTATATGATTTTCAAGTGGTGGTATAATGCCGAAATTGGCACCCATGGGCTGAAAATCAGTAACGCTTTCATCACAAATATATTGAAGCAATGCGCCAATCATAGTAAACTCAGGCAAAATTAACGGGGTTTCTCCCAGAAGATGCGCAACCGCGTTAATGCCCGCTATAATGCCGCTTGCCGCAGATTCCATATAACCTTCGACGCCCGACAATTGACCTGCAATAAAAATATTACTATTCTTTTTGAGCGAAAGGTTTTTATTTAACACCTTAGGTGAATTTATAAAGGTGTTGCGGTGCATAACACCATATCTCATAAATTCGGCGTTTTCGAGTCCCGGTATTAAGGAAAACACCCTTTTTTGCTCGCCGAATTTTAGGTTGGTTTGAAAACCTACAAGATTATAGAGTGAGCCTTGTGCATTTTCGCGGCGCAGCTGTACGACTGCCCAGGGTCTGTGCCCTGTTCTCGGGTCGCGAAGTCCAACCGGTTTTAAGGGGCCGAAACGAATGGAATCCTCACCACGTTTTGCCAATACCTCAACCGGCATACAACCCTCGTAAACGGTTAGAGGCTTATCGAATTCACTGACAATTACGCTCTCGGCATTTATAAGCTCGTTATAAAACAGAGTGTATTCATCCTTATTCATAGGACAATTTATATAATCGTCATCGCCCTTGCCGTAACGTGAAGCAAAGAAAGCCTTATTAAAATCTACGCTTTCCTTGGTAACGATTGGGGCTGCGGCATCGTAGAAATTAAGATGCTCGCTCTCACACAATTCACTTATTGCTTCTGCCAAGGCAGAATCGGTAAGCGGACCCGTAGCGATAACCGTAATGGTTTCCTCGGGGATTTTTTCGACGCACTCGTTATGCACTGTAATATTGGGATTTGAACGAATGGCGTCGGTAATTCTTTGCGAAAAAAGTTCGCGGTCAACCGCCAACGCACCGCCCGCCGCAACGCTTGATAGGTCTGCCGACTCTAAACAAATAGAGCCAAAGCGTCGCATTTCTTCCTTTAAAAGTCCTGCCGCCGAATCAACCCTTGCCGCCTTTAAGGAATTTGAGCAAACAAGCTCGGCAAACATATCCTTCATACTGTGTGCAGGTGTCATTTTTTTAGGCTTCATCTCATAGAGGTCTACCTTGATGCCCATTTTGGCAATTTGATTTGCCGCCTCACAGCCCGCAAGACCTGCGCCGATTACCGTAATTCTGTTATTTATCATTTTTACTGCTCTTTTTAGTTCTTGACGGACATGCCGAATTCATACAGTATTTTCTGCCACGACCCGTTATTATATAACTGCCGCATTCCTCACACTTATCTCCTGTAGGAAGTCCCGGGGAAGCGAAATCACAAGCGGGATAATTGGTGCATCCGTAAAATGCCTTGCCCGTCCTTTTTGAATTTCGCTTAACCAGCTTTGCACCACACTTGGGGCAAGGCTGTTTGATTTCATCCTCGGGCATCGGCTTTGTATTTTTACACTCGGGATAACCTGGGCACGCCAAGAATTTGCCGAAGCGACTCGATTTTACAACCATTGTTCTGCCGCATTTTTCACACTTAATATCGCTTTCAACGGCAGGTACGGCAACGCGTTTGCCTGTTAGTTCCTGCTCTGCTGAATTAAGCGCATTTTCGAAATCCTTATAGAAATCTTTAATGGTGCCGTGCCACTCAAGTTCGCCCGTAGCAATTAGGTCAAGGTTAGTTTCCATACCTGCGGTAAACTTAACGTCGACTATATTTTTAAAGTGCTTTGAAATTAAGTCGGAAACAACGATACCGAGTGAAGTGGGTTTTAGCGACTTCTTTTCACGCTCGATATAATCACGCTGAATTATGTTCGAAAGAATTGCAGCATAGGTCGAGGGACGGCCAATTCCATTTTCCTCAAGCGCCTTTATGAGCGTCGGCTCGGTATAGCGTGCAGGCGGTGTTGTATAGTGCTGAGCAGGAAGTAATTCTTTGAATTTTAAAACGTCTTTTTCCTGCATTTCGGGTAGTACACTACCGTCAGCCTCCTCAACGTCCTTACCCTCCTCGTAAAGCTTGGTAAAGCCGTCGAAACGCACCGAATAGCCCGTAGCCTTAAATAGATAATTATTTGCCTTAATATCAACCGCAACGGTATCCTGAACGCAGTTTGACATAAGTGAAGCAATAAAGCGCTCCCAAATAAGCTTGTAAAGCTTATATTGCTCGGCTGATAGCTGTCCCTTCACCGACTCGGGTGTAATAAACACATCGGTAGGACGAATTGCCTCGTGAGCATCCTGAGCACCCGCCTTTGTCTTAAAGTAGCGGGGTGTTTTTGGCAGATATTTATCACCAAAATCTGATAAGATGTATTTATTTGCGGCTGCCCTTGCTTCCTCTGATATGCGAAGCGAATCGGTACGCATATAGGTAATAAGACCTGTGGTGCCCTTGCCTGCAATATCAACGCCTTCGTAAAGTTGCTGTGCAACGCGCATTGTTTTTTGCGCTGTAAAGCTCAATTTTCTTGATGCCTCCTGCTGCATTGTAGAGGTAATAAAGGGAGGTGCGGGTTGCTTGTTTCTTACACCCTTTTTAATCTTTAAAACGGTGTATTCGGCATCCTGTAAAGCATCCACAATTGCCTGCATTTCGGTTTCGTTATGAATATCGAGCTTTTCGCCGTCAATGGTGCCGTAGAATTTAGCCACGAAGCCCTTGCGGTTGGCGATTAGCTTGGCATCGAGTGTCCAATATTCCTCGGGCACAAATGCCATAATCTTTTTCTCGCGGTCAACAATAAGCTTTAATGCTACCGACTGAACACGACCAGCCGACAAACCACGCTTAACCTTTTTCCACAAAAACGGACTTAATTTATAACCAACAATGCGGTCAAGCACACGACGTGCCTGCTGAGCATCTACCAAATCGACGTCAAGGCTACGCGGATTTGCCATACCCTGAGTAACACCTGTTTTGGTGATTTCGTTAAAGGTTACACGATTAGCGTCGGCCATATTAAGGCCGAGTATCTGTGCTAAGTGCCAAGAAATTGCCTCTCCCTCGCGGTCAGGGTCGGTTGCGAGATAAACAAAATCGCTGTTAGCCACGGCATCCTTAAGGCTTTTTATTAAATCCTTTTTATTGTCAATATTTACATACTGCGGTTCGAAATTCTTTTTTATATCAACGCCCATTTTGGACTTGGGTAAATCTCTGATATGGCCCATTGAAGCCATAACGGTAAAATCAGAACCGAGATATTTCTTTATGCTTTTCACCTTGGTTGGTGACTCAACAATTACGAGTTTTGACATTTCAGTGCTCCTTATTTAAGTGTGTATCTGCCACCGGGCAGAGCCTCTATATATCCAAATATTTCAAGCTCGGTAATGGCCGCTAAAAGTTGCGATGAGTTAAGCTCACCCACCACAATTTCGTCAACCAAGAAAACCTGCTTATCTAATTGATTATACACCATTTTCGCATTATTTGAAAGGGGTGTTATAATATTTTTTTTGATAAAAACCTCTTTTTTATCGTTTTCCTTTGGTTTTGGTGGCGCTAATGGTTTTTGCGCTTCTTCATTTGTAATTACAATCTTTTGATTATAGGCTTTTTCGAGATAAATTTTATGCGGATAATCGCCTAAATATTCAAGAAAGACGTCCTTTGCCTCAAGCAGTGCCTTAGCACCCTCCTGCAAAAGCTTGTTAGAGCCCTTATAATGCTCTAAGGTTGGGTTGCCGGGTATTACGAAAACGTCCCTATTCTGCTCGATAGCATGGTTTGCAGTAATTAGCGCTCCGCTCTGCTCGTCCGCCTCAATAACAACGGTGCCGAGCGTCATACCCGACATAATTCGGTTTCTTATAGAAAAGGTACCCTTGCGGACGGTGCTGAAAGGTGGAAACTCGCTAACGAGCAAGCCCTTGTTTGCAATGACCTCACGCAGCTCCTTGTTAAGTGCCAAATAATCGTCGCCAATGCCGACCGCCAAAACGCAAACGGTATTGCCACCCACTGCAAGCGCACCCTTATGCGCCGCCGTATCCGAGCCTTTGGCACCTCCACTAACGATGGTAAAGCCGCCTGCCGATAATCTGGCAGAGAGTGAAAACGCCGCCTTTTTGCCGAAAACAGATACCTCACGCGGACCTACAATACATACACAAGGACGACAATCAAGTAGTTCTAAATTGCCCTTTGCATAGAGCAGTACGGGTGGGTTGTCAATCTCTTTAAGAAGTGGCGGATAACGTTTATCTGCAAGTGTTACAATTTCAATTTCACGCTTTGCGCACTCATTTAAAATTTTACGGGCTGCGTCTAAATTTTTGTTTTTAAGACGCGAGAGTGCAGTTTTAGAAAACAGTCCGGAAAATTCTAAATCAGAGGGTGTTGCATTGTAAACATTCTCGGCGGTTTTAAAGCTATTAAGCATGGGCTTAACGTTTTTAAAGGTAAAGCCGACCGCCGCTTGAAGCCAAATCCAATAAATCATTATTTCACTAACTCCCACATAGCAATTGCGGCGGCAACTGCGGCATTAAGCGATTCTGCCCTACCCGACATTGGTATTGTAATGCTTTCGGCAATATCGGTTACGTCCTTTGTCAGT
This sequence comes from Oscillospiraceae bacterium, assembly GCA_015066295.1. Taxonomy (GTDB): domain Bacteria; phylum Bacillota; class Clostridia; order Oscillospirales; family Acutalibacteraceae; genus SIG565. Next base: position 14,585 of record SVOR01000015.1, on the reverse strand, counting down.
CCGTTGGCCTCGTTACCGATAATAACAACACTGCCGTCATCAAACTCTACATCGGTTATAGCTTTGCCACCCGATACAACACAGGCAAAAAGCGAAAGTCCGCTATTTTTAAGCGTGGCTGTAAAATCATCGCAAACAATAACGGGCATACGCAAAAGCGTACCCATTGAGCTGCGAAGTGCCTTGGGGCTGTACGGGTCACAACCATTACTTGATAAAATTATACCATCAATACCCAGAGCCTCGGCGGTACGCGAAACGGCACCGAGATTAGACGGGTCGGCAACGTTTTCGAGTGCCACATATCTGCCGTTTTTCTTAATTTCGGCGGCATCGGTTTTAGGCATTTTTACTGTTGCTAAAATGCCCTGTGGGTTTTTAGTATCGGATATTTTTAAAAATACGGCATCATTTACAACGATTGTTTCCTGCGAATTTTTAGATAGTTTTTGTGCCTCTTGACTATGCCTATTTAAAAACTCATCGGTGATAACAAGCGACAGAAAATGCACTTGATTTTCGTAACAATCAAGCAAAATTCTAAGCCCTTCTACAACAAATTCGCCCTTAGTTTTACGTTCACGGGCTGAGCTTTGCAAAAGAGCAATTCGCTTTATAAAAGCATTGTCCTTACTTGTTATTCGCTTAAAATCAGTCATAAATTCACCTACTAATTAAAGAAAAAGTCGCCCGAGATAATACCATCTCGGGCGTAAAATATTACTTTTCTAATGCTTTTTGGGCATTCTTTGCAAGGGTAGCGAAACCGGCTGCATCATTAACTGCCAAGTCGGCTAACATCTTACGGTTGATTTGAATACCAGCCTTTTTAAGACCGTTCATAAATGTTGAGTAGTTCATACCGTTAATCTTTGCAGCGGCAGAAATACGTGTAATCCATAAACGACGGAAATCACGCTTCTTAAGTCTACGACCTACGTAAGCGTAGTTGCCGGATTTCATAACAGCTTCTTTTGCTGTTTTAAAGAGCTTTGATTTTGCTCCAAAATAGCCCTTTGCGAGCTTTAAAGTTTTATTTCTTCTTTTGCGTGTAGCTAACGCACCTTTAACTCGTGCCATTTGTGTTCCTCCACTAATCCTTATTTATAAGGTATCATTTTCTTTACTGCTGCAACGTTTGTTACATCAGCAACTACTACCTTACGTAAATTTCTCTTACGCTTTGTTGTCTTCTTGTTTAAAATGTGTGACTTGTAAGCATGACCGCGCTTAACTAAGCCGTTCTTTGTAAGCTTAAAACGCTTTTTTGCACCACTGTGAGTCTTAATCTTCGGCATTTTAAATCCTCCTTAATTATTTCTTACTTTGACGATTTCGGCGCTAAGAACATAAGCATGTTACGTCCTTCCATCTTAGCAGGTTTTTCAACACTTGCGAACTCTGAACAATACTCGGCAAATCTCTCCATAATTTCCTTGCCGATTTCGGGATGACCGAACTCTCTGCCACGGAAACGGATGGAAACCTTTACCTTGTCGCCACTCTTTAAAAATTTAATGGCGTGGTTACCCTTTGTTTCAAAGTCGTGTGTATCAATACTAAGTCCAAGGCGAATTTCCTTAACGTCAACCACCTTCTGGTTCTTTTTTGCTTCCTTCTCGCGTTTTGCTTGCTCGAAACGGTATTTACCGTAATCCATAATCTTGCAAACAGGCGGAACAGCGTTGGGTGAAATGTTTACTAAGTCAAGGTCTCTCTTTGCGGCCTCCGCAAGAGCGTCCTTTATTGGTAAAATACCAAGCTGAGAACCATCATTGTTTATAACTCTGACCTCTTTCGCCTTTATTGATTCGTTAATCAATACTTCTTTACTGCTAATAGCTAAGCACCTCCGACACAGTATAATAAAATTCAAAAAAGCACGGACAACAAAATGTCATCCGTGCATAATAAAGCAAAATAAACGCAAAACTGCCCTTATTTAGTAACTTTATTGACCCTTTTGGCTTTGCCGTGGGGTGAGAACGACATCTATGTTCTGCTTTGTTGTTATGTTATTGTAACACCGAAATGGTGTTTTGTCAATATATTTTTGCAAAAAATTATTCCACCGTTAATTCCTTAATGGCGCGCATCTGGAAATCAATGTTTTCGAGCAGCTCGGGATGGTTGAGTGCCTTTGCCGCGCCCTTAACAACGCTGTGAACGGGGTCTGAATCAATAAACACCTTGGTACCAAAATATTCCTCAAGCAATTCGCCCATACCATTCATAAGCGCGGTGCCGCCCGTTAAGTAAATACCGTTTTCCATAATATCGGCAACAATGTCGGGGTCGGTTTTTTCAAGCACCTTGCGTATGGCATTGCATATTGAAATTGCCGTTTCGATGACCACGTCGTAAATCTCGGTGGAGGTAACCTCAAAGGCTTCGGGAAGATTGGTCACACTGTTTTTACCCTTAGCGGTAATGGTAACCTCAATAGGTCTTTTAACAACCGATGCAACCTGCTTCTTTATATGCTCGGCAGTAAGTGGTCCTATTTCGATATTATATTCCTTTTTAATGTATTTTTCGATTAGCTCGTCAAAGGTGTTACCCGCCGTAGCAAAGGAATCGCACTGCACAATACCGCCCATTGAAACTGTGGCAATATCTGTTGTGCCTGCGCCCATATCAACGATTAGGTTTCCCTTTGGATTTGTAAAATCGAGTCCTAAACCAATTGCGACTGCAATAGGATTTTCAATTATTGTAACGTTTCTGCCACCCGCCGACTCAACAACCTGAGAGAGTGAGTGATGCTGAAGCTCGGTAACACCGGTGGGCAGAGCCGCCATAACACGCGGGCGCACTATCTTTTTGCCAAAGCAGGACTGCATATAATTAGTAAGCATTGCCTCGGCTAAATCGTAATCGGCAATAACGCCGCCTTGTATGGGATGCACACAGGTAAGACTCTCGGGTGTACGACCGAAGGTCTGCTGTGCCTTCTCACCAAAATATACCGGCACACCGCTGTTTGTTTCGATTGTAACAACGCTCGGCAATTCCAGTAAAATCTTTGAATCGGAAAATATTACGGTTTTCGACGAACCCATATCTATACCAATGTCGGTAGTTTTCATTTTAATCACCAACTCATATTATATACTTTATTTTTGAATTTTGCAACCATTCGCACTGTTAAGAATTGCCACCGCGCAATAAACGTTCTCGGCGCCTGCAAACATAAGCTGTCTTGAACACTCGTCAAGGGTGGCACCCGTACTTTTTATGTCATCAATCAGCAATATGTTTTTGCAATTCTCAAAGGGCTTACAGGCGTATGCATCACGCACGTTTTCAAATCTTTCCTGCCTTTTTAATGTGTGCTGAACCCGCGTCTTTTTGCATTTATAGAGATTAGTAAAATATGAAGCGTTAATTCTTTTGGCTATCTGTCTTGCTAAAATTTCGCTTTGGTTATAGCCCTTATAAAATTTCTTTGTCCAATGACTTGGCACCGCACAAACGCCGTCAAAGTTTATATCTCCATAATATCTACCGATTTCATCAAACATCTCGTCACTTATATAGTCGGCAACGGCAATATTATCCTCATCCTTAAAGTGATGTATAATCAGCATTGACTCATCACTTTTCATAAAAGGACCTATGCAACCTTTGAAATGATAGGTGTTGAATTTGCAAGAGCAGTTTTTCTTATCTGAACCGCATTTTAGGCATATCTTTTTGCTTTTAATAAGTTTTGTGCGGCAAACGTCGCAAACCTTTTCATCGCGCCCGATAATTTTATTACAGCACGCGCACCGCCTTGGAAATAACAACCAAGAAATATTCTTTATGATTTTCATTTTGCCGCCAGCTCTAAATAGTGTGAAAGTCCCGTATAGCGAAGTGTCTTTCGGTCGTTAGCCGCCATTTGCACAAACACACCCGTACTTCCTACAATGATAAGTAATTTTTTTGCTCTTGTAATAGCCGTATATAAAAGATTGCGGTATTTAAGCATAGAGGGTACGTCAAAAAGTGGTAGAATTACACAATCAAACTCACTACCCTGACTTTTATGCACCGTTATGGCATAAGCAAGCTCTAACTGACCTACGTCGTCGGCTAAATATTCGGCGACCTTATCGTCGAAGCGCACCTTTAGGTAGCCCGCCCTTTTATCGACCGTTTGTACTATACCTATATCGCCGTTAAATACACCTCTACCCTCTTCGCCGTCGTCCTTTTTCCAAGGTATATCATAGTTGTTTTTTACCTGCATAACCTTGTCCCCAACCCTAATGGCGATACCCATATAGGACATTTCCTCGTGCCTTTTGTCGTTGGGATTAAGGTGCGACTGCAAAATGCTGTTAAGGTTTACGCTGCCAAGCTCCTTTTTTCTTGAAGGGCACAGCACCTGTATATCATCTATGGGCGAATAGCCGTAGGTTGACGGCAAACGCTCGGTTATAAGCTCAACAATGGTAGATAAGCAATTATCGGTATCAGACCTTTTGAGTGTAAAGAAATCGGAGTCACTCGAATTTGTAAAGTCGACCTCCTCGCCGTTTATAACGGCATGCGCCGTAGTGATAATGTGGCTCTGACCTGCTTGTCTGAATACCGTTTTTAATTCAACCGTGGGCACCACCTGTGCCGATATAAAATCACCAAGCACGTTGCCCGCCGATACGCTCGGCAACTGATTCGAGTCACCCACCATTATTATGCGGCAACCCGGTCGCAAGGCCCTTAACAAATTCTCAAATAAAAGCGTATCTACCATAGACATTTCATCAATGATTATGGCATCGCACTCAATCGGGTTACGCTCATTTCGTGAAAATACGTGGTTACCGTCCTCGCCCCACTCGACCTCTAATAAACGGTGGATTGTTTTAGCCTCACACTCGGTAAGCTCGGACATTCTCTGTGCCGCCCTACCTGTGGGGGCTGCAAGCACAACGTCCAAATCTCTATATTCTAAAATTTTGATTATTGCGTTAAGCGTTGTTGTTTTACCCGTACCGGGACCACCCGTTAAAATTAACACACCGTTGTCAACCGCCGCCCTAATTGCAGAGCGCTGAAGCACGCCGAATTTAATCGACAACATATTTTCAATTCGGTCGATTTCTAATTCGTCAAGCGGCAAAACCTTCGGTATATGGTCCTTAACAGAGCAAATACGACTCGCTATATATCTTTCGGCATTATAGTATTCTGACAGAAATAAAAACTCTCTGCCGTCTAATATATCGGAAACAATTGTAAAATTAAGCTTTAACTGCTCGGTAGTATCTTCTACCGCTTCGCGTGAGCATTCAAGTAAGTCGGCGGCAACCTCACTTAACTTATCCTGTGGCAAGCAGGTGTGACCGTTAAGCAAATTCTTTTTAAGCACGTAAAGTATGCCTGCCTCTATTCTTGAGGGAATCTCGGGTGAAACATCAAAAAATTCCGCTATCTGCTCGGCACGTTCAAAGGAAAAATCTATACCCGAGCCGCAAAGCAGATACGGGTCCTCGCGAATAAATCTGCCTGCATTATTACCAAAGCGGCGGTAAATTCTAAGCGCCTCCTCGGGTGTAACACCAAACTGTGAAAGTAAAATTAAAATATCCCTAAGGCCAAACTGTTTTAGGTATTCCTCGTTAATGCTCATTGCCTTGGCGGTTGATATGCCCTTTATCGAGGTTAATCTTTCGGGGAATTTTTCGATAATTTCGAGTGTTTCGGTACCAAATTTTTCCACAAGCAGACGCGCCGTTGCAGGACCGATGCCCTTTATATTGCCCGACGACAGATATCTGAGTATTGACGCATTATCATTCTGAATAATACGCTCGACCGTTTCGGCTCGCAGTTGTTCACCATACTGTTGGTGAAATACCATTCTACCCGTACAGTTAAGATAATCACCCTCGTTTACAAACGGCATCGCACCGACGACCGTTATATCACCATCGTCGGTGTCAAGTATCAAAACGGTATATCCGTTTTGCTCGTTCTTATATGTAATTTTGGCAACGGTTCCACTAACCGTTTGGGTGTTTTGTGTTTCAGACATCTTTTTCTCCAAAATTTAAACGTTAATTCTATTTGAAAAAATTATGTTTTTATTTCTTCCAAATCGCTCTTTAAGGGCGCTTTTCTCAGCCTCATCTAAGTCGCCCGTATAGGCTAAAATTTTGTCTGCCATAGTATTTCCGTGCCAATTAAGGCACTCGGCCGCCTGCAAAAGCTGCTCGTGTGCGAAATTCGGCGTTAAGAAAATGAGTAAAAGCCTTTGCGCCTTTTGCTTAGGCTTTAAAAGCCAATTAGACAGCATGCAAAGCGCCTCGCTTAAACCAAGCAATGCAAATAGCAGCAATAATATAAAAATAAAAAACTCAACCAAAAAAATCACCTCACGCCATTATATGCGTGTTTTTATCTTTTGGTAATTCAAAAAAAGGATTTCAAAAAGAAATCCTTTTTTAGTTAGTACAATGTTACAATGATAAACTCATCGCCCTTATTTGTTAAAACCTCAGCACCAAGACCAAACTCTGTAAGATTTACCTTAAAGGTATTTTTGTCGACCTTTACTTTATTATAGTCGATAGTACACTTAAATTTGTTGCCCTTTAAGGCGGCAATAACGTCGTTAGGGCCCATAATTTTTATTTTTTTATCGTATTTTGTTCGCTTCCCAGACGGTTGGTTATCTAAATCAACCTCCAACTCAATTGTCTTGGTTTTGTAGACTGTAACGTAAACTTCGGGGTCCTTAACGCTGATATCAAAAAGAGTTGAATCCAGCTTATTGCCATCGGCATCGTAAAGCGCAATTTCGGACGAATAGGTCTTAGCCTCAGAAAGCACTGTATCACCCTCGATTTTGGCAATAGCCTTTACTGTGTGAATTTTTTCGACCTGTGTGCGCGGACCCGAAATAACTACCGTTTCACCAACTGCGGTGCTAACAGCTTTTTTGTAAATCTGGAAGCCCGACTCCGCCTTAACGTTTGCCTCAACAACAATATCGGCGGTGTTAACCACCTTTTCACTTATGCGGTCAAATTTAAGGGTTAACGATGACGGTGTAACACTGATAATTGAATATTCGCTGTTAATGACCTTTTGTGATGCTCGAACCTGAACGTTATACTCATTAGGCTCAGAAACTGACGAAAGCACCAAGCGTACGTCAATATCATCGGCAGTTAGTTTGCTTACAACATAGGCGGGGCCACTAACCTTAACCTCGGCCACACGCGTGCCGCCATAATTTACTACCTCTAACTTATAGTCACCCGCTACCGTACCCTTTGTTTCAAAAACGATGGGAATGTTTGTTATGGTGCGCTCGATTACTGGGGTTTGATTTATCACGATGGAAAGCCAAATTACAAAGGCCAAAACAGCGGACAAAATAATGGCGAATTTTTTATTGTAAAGTAGTTTTCTTATTGAAAATTTAGAAAAAACACCCATATTTTCACCGCCTATTCCTTATTTTTGTTGCCTTGTATTTTTTCGAGCCAGTTTTTGTAAAACGGCTTTTCGGCTTCGTCGTTATCTATTAGAATTGAAGTAAGCTCCTCACGTAAGGAAATGGGGCTGTAATCTCTTTTAATAAGACCGCCTTCGGCAACCGAGATAATACCCGTTTCCTCCGACACAACTACTACAACGGCATCGGAATTTTCACTCATACCGATTGCGGCGCGGTGTCTTGTGCCGAGTTGTGAGTTAAGCTCATTATTCGCGGTAAGCGGAAGTATGCAGCCTGCCGAAACGATTCGGCGCTCGCTTATAACCATTGCGCCATCGTGAAGCGGAGATTTGGGATAAAATATGTTTTGAATAAGCTCAGTAGAAATTGCGGCATCGATTTTTGTGCCCGTTGCGGTGATTTCACCAAGTCTCGAGCTTCTCTCGAAAACGATAAGTGCGCCGATTTTCTTCTCCTGCATATTGCTGACTGCCTTGCAAATTTCGTTTATGCAACCAATAGCCTCGGTCTGCTCGCCGCTTAAATTGTTTCGTGAAAGCTTGCCAAGACCCTTGCGACCGATGTTCTCGAGTGCTCTGCGCAGCTCGGGCTGGAACACGATGGCCGCCACAATTATTATGGAATCGGCAAGACGTAACAACAACCACTTGATAGTTGCAAGCTGAAACCAGTTTGCAACGATGTATATTGCGAAAACAAGAAGTATGCCCTTAACCAACTGGCCCGAGCGTGAACTTCTAAAATACTTTATGGCGATGTAAATGATATACGTTACCGCAAGTATGTCTATTATGTCAAAAAAGCGTATATTGGATATTGCGTAAACTATCTGACTCCAAAAGGTCATTATGCCTTCCATTAGTGCACTTCCCTTGCTTTTATAATCTATACTTATATATAATAACATATTTAACTTTACGTATCAACAAGTAATCCCTAATTTTTTTAAATTTTTTTTAGAATTTTTAAAAGGTAGTTAACGTCCTCTTTTTTTGTCATTATACCGGGACTTACCCTGACCGTACCAACGTCCTGAGTTCCGTATTTATTATGGGCCGACGGCGCACAGTGAAAGCCCGCGCGCACCGCAATTCCGTAGTCGTTTAGCCGTGCCGCCACCTCGGTGCTGTCAAAGCCCTTTAGGTTAAAGCTTAAAACGGGCGCCTTCTCAAACGGACGAAAACTTTTGTTGTATAAGATAACGTTTTGCATACCCATAAAACGCTCAAAAAGATAATGACAAAGCTCATATTCGTGCAAATATATGTTTTTAATACCTCGCGATTTAATAAAATCTATGCCTGCCGAAATCCCACATATACCGGGAAGATTTACGGTGCCGCTTTCAAGCATTTCGGGCATATCGGTTGGTTGATTCAGATTGAATGAATCGGTGCCCGTCCCACCTTCAATTATGGTGCTTTTAAGGGGTTTGCGTGCAATAAGTATACCCGTACCCATCGGCGCATAAAGTCCCTTATGAGCCGCTATACAAAGGAAATCTATATTCATTTTTTGCATATCAATCGGCAAAACTCCTGCGCTTTGCGCCGCATCGACAGCAAATAAAATATTCCTTTTTCGGCACAGCTCCCCTATTTTGCCAATAGGTTGTACGTTGCCGAAAACGTTGGAGGCGTGGGTGCAAATCACAAGACGGGTGTTATTATTTATAGCCGATTCAAAACTTTTAACCGTCGCATCATCATCGCCCTCAAAGGTTTCGGCTATGGTATAGGTTGTTGTGCCATCGTTTTTTAATTTTTCTAAAGGTCGCATTACGGCATTATGCTCTAAATCCGACAAAACAACGTGGTCGCCGCTACGCAAAATTCCCTTGATAACACAGTTCAGAGCGTGCGTGCAATTGAGCGTAAACACAACGTTTTCAACCTCGTCGGCACCAAAGGTTTCTTTGATTTTTTGACGTGCATTATATATTGCCAACGCCGCATCCATAGAAAGTCTATGACCACTTCTGCCGGGGTTGGCACTGTGTTTTTTAAGCGCATATTCTACTGAATTTATTACACGCGACGGCTTTATTCCGCTCGTCGCCGCATTATCAAGGTAAATCATCATAATTTCTCCAAAAAATTATTTTTTCTTTACGTCTAAAATTTTAATACCATACTGACGTAAAATCTGTTCGGCAACGTCCTTTTGTGACGCAACTACGACACCGTATCCGCAGCCTATTCGGTCCTTTGCCGATGAACGCTCAACGTAGGCGTTTATGCCCTTGCGTTTTAATATATCCTTGGCCTTTATGGCATAGGTTACGGTGCCTGTAGAAAAAATATATTTTTCCATAAAAACACGCACCGTTTTTGATTCTTGTACAACCGTTGTACAATACATACTATGTGTGCAAATAAAAAAAGTGTAAGGTGGGGCACACCTTACAACTCAATAATTTTTTCTTTATAAAGATTTATGATTACAACGAGCGATAAAATCGAAAAAATTGTGCCAAGAAAGCCAAAAAGCTTTAATCCGCAAAAAAGTAATATTAGGCTGACTATAGGCGGTATGCCGATTTGCTTGCCGACAATTCGCGGCTCCAGAAAATTGCGCACGAGCATTACAATAACGTAAATGCCGATTATTATAAGTCCACCCGTATAATTACTGTTTAGAATTAAAACAGCGCCCCAGGGCACAAGCACCGCACCTGTACCCAAAACGGGCAAAAGGTCGATTATTGCTATTAAAATTGCGGTACGTAACGGATTTTGCTGCCCCGTAATCCAAAAAGCTATATAAAGCTCAAAAAATGTAATAAGCATTAGTATTAAATAGCCCTTGACTATTTTAAATATATTGACCGTTAAAATTCGCTTTACTGCGAAAACTATGCGCTTTTTTCTTTCAGGTATTAAGGATAAAATATAGTCCTTAACAATTTCGTAGTCCTTAGCGATATAACAGCTTGCTATAACCGTAACTACTATGCTGAAAGCAACACCGGGTAGTTTTTTTATCAGCGATGCCGCAAGGTTGGACACTGCGTCGGTTAAAAAATTACTGAACTTTTCTGACAAGCCGCCGCTAAAACTCTGGAACGCACTTAAAAACTCTTTCGGTAGCTTTTCGCCGAGTGAAGCGTATTTACCCGATAGGTTGCTTAAAAATGCCGATATTGATTCAACCATGTCTTTAAGATAATTCACAATGTCCTCGGCATTGTAGTATATAAGCACACCGCCGCCAAAAAGCACCGCTACAAGTGAAACAAAACTAATCACCACAAGCACCGCCGAGACGGTGCCCTTTTTAATTCGCAGCTTGCTCGAAATATAGTCCGACGGCTTTTGCAGGAGGTACGCCAAAATAAGTCCTATTGCAAAGGGCAAAAGATATATTATTAAAAAGCGGTAAATGACGTATATAAGCGCAACCACCAAAACGGTATAGGTAACGCTGATTATAAACGACTTCTTTTTTTGAGTATCCATATCTTTGCCCCCTTTTCTATATTATTTATGCAAATAATGTCACTTTAAACATTGCAAACTCAATAATTTTATGTTATTATTATCTACACAACGTTAAAGGAGGCGCCTTTATGGTAAACGTAGCCGTTATGGGCCACGGCGTTGTAGGCTCGGGTGTTGCTGAAATATTGCTTACACACGCCGAATCTATAAGCCGAAAAGCAAAAGAAGAAATAAATATTAAATATATACTTGACCTAAGAGATTTTGAGGGTCTTTCATACTCTGATAAATTCACAAAGGATTTTCGCAAAATTGCCGATGACGATGAGGTTTTGGTCGTTGCTGAGGTTATGGGTGGCGTTCACCCCGCATACGACTACGTTAAGGAATGCCTACTTAAAGGCAAGAGCGTTGTTACCTCAAATAAAGAGTTGGTTGCCGCTAAGGGTGCCGAGCTTTTAAAAATCGCGCAAGACAATAACGTTAACTTCCTTTTTGAAGCCAGTGTTGGTGGCGGTATTCCCGTGCTTCGTCCCATGGCACAATGTATGGCAGCCAATGAAATGACCGAGATTTCCGGTATTTTAAACGGTACCACCAACTTTATTTTAACCAAAATGGTTAAGGAGAATTTATCCTTTGATACCGCACTTAAAATGGCACAGGATTTAGGCTATGCCGAAAGAAATCCCGACGCCGACGTGCTCGGTCACGATGCCTGCCGTAAAATTTGCATACTTGCCGCTCTCGGCTTTGGTAAACACGTTTATCCCGAACAGGTTAAGGCAACCGGCATCACCGAAATCACCCTTGAGGACGTTGATTATGCCGATAAGCTCGGCTACGTAATTAAGCTAATCGGTCACTGCGCTAAGTTGGATAACGATAAAATTACTGCCGCAGTATACCCCGCTTTAGTGCCGAAAAGCAATATGCTCTCGGGTGTTAACGACGTTTACAACGCCGTTGTTGTTAAGGGCGATGCGACCGATGACGTTATGTTCTACGGCAAGGGTGCGGGCAAGCTCCCCACCGCTTCGGCCGTTGTTGCTGATATTATTGACTGTGTTAAGCACTTGAAGACAAGAAAATATTTGTTCTGGGAGGATGGCGACCAGAATTACGTTGAAGCACAGGAAAACGTGCCGACACGTCTTTACGTTCGCCTTACCGATGCCGACAATAGCGTTGCACCGCAGATTAAAGCAATTTTTGGTGACGACGTAAAGCTTTTAAATAACACCGTTGCAAACGAGGTCGTCTTTATAACCAACGTTGAGGTTGAAAAGGACCTGCTTAACAAAGTAGAAAAACTTCAAAACTGCAAGGTAGCCGCTACCTTACATGCCATTGATTAAAGTAAAAAGGACTCGTAGGGAGACACTTCGTAAAGAAGTGTTCTCCCTACTTTCTTTTTATATAAAAATTGACACTTTTCTGTTGAAAGTGTCATAATGAGTTACATACTTTGAAATTATACCTATCTCAAAGATGAAATCATTAGTGATATTGTGAGACAGGTCTCACAGCGATATTTTCTTTTAAAAAGAAAGCGATATAAAATCCTTTGGCTTTTGCGATATTATATTCGTGCCATTTAGCACGGCGAAAGCCGTATATCGCGTGGCTTGCCACATATCGCATCAAAGATATATCGCTCGGGCATTGCACGAATATAGCTGAGGCACACTTCCTTACGGAGTGTGCCTCAAGAGTCCTTTTTTTAATTTATCTCGGCACCATAATCGAATATATTGCCTACCGTACCCGTTCCCTCACCCGAATAGTTTTCTATTACGTTGGTGTAGGCTTCGGGGGTAACGCCGACAAGTACGGTTTGCGCCGCTATGACCGAGGTTTCTTTAGAAAAACCACCCGTGCTCCAAGGCAGAACAAAACCGCCGTTTATTTTAACCTTAATGATAATTTGATGTAATACCTGATTTATTCCCGCAGCATAAAAGTTACTCTCAAAATCGGTTATTACGGTGGTGGTCATCTGCATTTTAAATTTAAGTCGCGGACCGAAACCGAGCAGGTACTCATTACCCAAAAGATTGCCGAGCGGTATTGATAAAACGTAATCCTCACTGTCTGTCAATTTTTTGGAAACAGCAACCGAAATTGTACTTTTTAGATAGTTGATTTTTGTAGTGTCAATCTCGAGCGAGGTTACGTTATTTTGCAAGTCGCGTTCGAGCTTTACTATGTCGTCGTAATCAATCTCGCCACGTGATAACTCCTCGGCTACTACCCTATTCGCAGTATCGAGAGATATGGTTTCGGCATAGCTTACGGCGTACTTTATGATAACCTGTCGCACCGAAAGATAGGAGTATACCGTAACGAGTAGCAAAGCAAGAATTATTATAAGGCTTACACCAATTACGAGCTTTTTCTTGATTTTTGGCACAAAAACACCCGCTTTCCGTAATACATAATACGAAAAGCGGGACTTTTTTGTTAATTAGTATTTAGTTGTTTTTTCGTGATGCTCGGCAAAAAATTTGATAAGCTCGGCACAGTTATCATAACCAATTCTGCTATCAAGGCAAAGGTCATACGACGTAGCGTTGCCCCATTTATAATCAGAGAAGTAATTGTTAAAGCTTGCCCTTTTCTTATCGGCCTTGCGAATTTCGTCGGCGGCGGCAGAGCGCGAGCAACCACTAAATTCGCAAACGCGGTCAATTCTTCTCTCGGTATCGGTATGAATAAATACCGATAAAACGTTGGTGAAATCATGCAAAACACTGTTGGCGCAACGACCTACGAAGATGCAGGGCTCGCGCTCGGCAATTTCTCGAATAATTTGGGCTTGAGCCGCAAAAACCCTATCGGTAAGCGGTACGTTTTGTGCACCAAGCACTACACCATCAAGCGAATGGGCGCCCACCGACAAAGAATACAACAAACTATTTGTGGGTTTTTCATCAAACGCCTTTAAAACCTCTTTACTTATTCCGCTTTTTTCGGCGGCAAGGCTTATAAGCTCCTTATCATACATTTTTATGCCAAGCAGCTTTGATAATCCCTTTGCGATTTCGTGACCACCGCTGGCATACTGACGGCCTATTGTTATAATTAAATTGTTTTTCAAAAAAATCACCACCAAAATTTACTGATTTTATTATACAATACAGCATAAAAAATTTCAATAAATAATTCACTTGACATTTTGCCCTCTTTTGTATAAAATATATTAGGCCAATGAATTATATATGCGGGTGTGGCGGAATTGGGCGAAGTAGCGTGCCGCATCCGGTGGATGATAAAGGCACGATACTGAGGTGAAGAAATAAGGAGTAATGCGAAGCGATATAGCGAGCAGTACGACTATATTTCTGAGGGTAGCACGTAGTGCGTCTGCCCCAACCTAACAAAAAAATTTAATATAGTATATAAGCAGTTTGCTTTATATATGCGGGTGTGGCGGAATTGGCAGACGCACTAGCCTTAGGAGCTAGCGCTCACGCGTGCAGGTTCAAGTCCTGTCACCCGCACCAAAAATCGACAGGTTTCGACCTGTCGATTTTTTATCCATTGCGAAAGCAATGGCATATCATCACGCGCAAGCGTGCATCTCATCACCGAAGGTGTATATCATCAGCCGCAGGCTGCATTTCTTTTCGCAATGATGATATACAAAACTTCGTTTTGATGATATGCAATTCCTGCGGAATTGA